>CAYJQA010000040.1:0-17494 GCA_964372065.1 uncultured Litorilinea sp. | reverse complement strand
AGATTGGCGAAAACTGCCCATTTTGCCGCTTGACATCGATAAGAGAATCTACGATTCCTTGGAAGTTTTCTCATGCTCACAGGACCGGTACGCCGCGGCTACTGATTAGGCTTCGTCGGACGCCACCATCACCTCGGTGGCTTTCACGACGGCCTTCACGCGGCTGCCGACCGCCGGCTTTAGCCGCTGGGCCGAGTCGGCGGTGATGACGGAGACCATCTCCGGCCCGTTATCCAGCTTGATGACGATCTCGGCCATGACCGTGCCCAGCTTCACATGGGTCACCGTTCCGGGCAACTGATTACGTGCACTGAGTGACATGGGTCCACTTCCTTTCTTGCGCCGAGCCGGAGGCCCGGCCACACACTGTGGCAAGCGCCGGACGCACTCGACCGGCGGGGAGGGTTCAGTCCAGATACAGTCACCGCGGCGACGCGGGCCGCGGTTCCTGCCAGGCGGTGAAGACGGCGGCGATGTTTTCCGCGCTGACGCCGATGCCCCACTCACATTGGGCAAAGACGCCGCCGCGGCCGTCGTCCAGCGCGGCGCGCACCCGGCGCACCGCGGCGTGCACGTCCTCCACGCTGCCAAAGGGCAGCACGGCCTGGCGGTCGATCTCGCCCCAGAAAGTGATCTGGCCGCGGTAGCGCCGTCCGATCTCCTCGATGTCCATGCAAAACAACTGGGAGTTGAGCGCAGCCACGCCGATCTCGATCAGATCCGGGATGATGTCGAAGATGTGGCCGTCGGAATGAAAGAAGACGTATTTGCCCGCGGCATGGATCATCCGGCAGTACTCGGCGTAGAGCGGCTTGAATAACGCGCGCCACTGTTTGGGCGAGATCAGCAGCGACGTTTGGCTGCCCCAGTCATCCATGAAGGAGATGGCGTCCACGTCGGTGCGCGTCCATAGCTCCAACTCGCGCAGAAAGAAGTCATGCACCAGGTCGCGCAGCCGCCACACTTCGGGCACGCCCCAGCCGAGATCCATGTAGAGATTCTCGGAACCGCGCAAGAACTGCATCCGCTCAAAGGGCCGGATCGTGGTGCCCGCCTTGACAAAGCGGGTCGTGGCCGCGCACCCGGCGTTGACGCTGCCCCAGTCGAGGTCGCGCAGGATTTCGTCGGGCGGCGTCAAGTGGTCGAGGGCTGACCAGTCGGCCAGCGGCGGCGCTTTCACTTCGCCGATCACACCCGGCTCGGCCACCGTGAAGGGGCAGCCCCACTCGTCCACATAGGTCCCGACTAGGGCCGGTGTGCCGCGACTGCGCCGGCCTGTGCCATAGCGGATGTCCGGCCCGCCGCCGTGGACAAGCGCGGGCGCGGCGATATCCTCCGGGAAGCGGGCCAGCATGGCGTCTAGCTCCGGCTGGCGAAAGAGACCGATCCCCGGTAAGGCCCACAGTTCGCGCGGCGCACGGTCGGGCGTTTCAAAGCGCAAGGCGCGACGGACGCGTTCTCGACTATCCATAGCTCTTATCCTTGTCGGTGCTGGATGGGCAGGGGCGCATGGCCCGCGCAGGAGTGATCGAGGTCACAAGGACTCGCGTATCATCATACCCCCGAACCGGGGAATCGAAAAGCGTTTTAGCAAAATGCGGCCGGACGCCGCGGCGGGCGTCCGCGCGTTACCTGCCCGGACTGTGCGTAAGTGGGGGCAACTGGTTACAATGACCTAATCGACCAATGAATCGCGATCGCCAGTGCGGATCGCGAGTTAGAGAGGATTGTTGAACGTCATGCCCTATGCTACCCCTGTGGAGGTCGAAAGCATCCAGCAAACCGCCGAACGCATCCGGCAGCAAGTCGGCCAGGTGATCGTCGGCAAGACAGAAGTGATCGACCTGCTTCTGATTGCGCTGTTCTGTGACGGTCACATTCTGTTGGAGGATGTGCCCGGCATCGGCAAGACCACGTTGGCCAAGGCGCTGGCCCGCTCCATCAACTGCTCGTTTAGCCGCATTCAGTTCACGCCCGATCTCCTGCCCTCGGACATCACGGGGGTCAACGTCTTCAATCAACGGGACAATTCATTCGAGTATCGCGCCGGGCCGATCACGGCCCAGTTGGTCCTGGCGGACGAGATCAACCGGGCCGGGCCGCGCACGCAGTCGGCGCTGCTGGAGGCGATGGAGGAGCGCCAGGTGACGGTGGACGGCGTGACCCGCGCCCTGCCCTATCCCTTCCTGGTCCTGGCGACCCAGAACCCGATTGAACTGGAAGGGACGTTTCCCTTGCCGGAGGCGCAGGTAGACCGCTTTCTGATGCGCGTGGGGCTGGGCTATCCCGACCGCGCCGAGGAGCGGCAGATCTTGCACCGCTTCCGCAATGACCGCCCGCTGGATCATCTGGAGCCGGTGGTCTCCGTGGAGGAGATTCGCAACGCCGCCGGGATCTGCCGGCGGATTTATGTCCACTCCGCGGTGGAGGACTATTTGCTGGACCTGGTGGCGGCATCCCGCGCCGATGTGGACATCGCGTTGGGCGTCAGCCCGCGTGGGACACTGGCGCTCTATCGCGCGGGCCAGGCGCTGGCGGCCATGCGTGGGCGCGCCTATGTTATCCCGGACGACATCAAGCGGCTGGCGACCCCGGTACTGGCGCATCGCCTCGTGGTGCGCCCCGACGCCCGGCTGCACGGACGCACCACCGGCCATGTGTTGGCGCGGATGCTGGAGAACACGACCGTGCCGGTGGAGGAATCCTGGCACGCGGTCGCGCCGGACCGGGAGCCCCAAGCGGCATGAGCACGCTGTGGTGGTTCGTGATCGGCGGCTTGATGCTTGCCAGCGTCTTGCTGCGCAACAATCTGCTGTTCCTGCTGAGTCTCTTCCTGCTGCTGATCGGCGGCGTTTCGTGGCTGTGGACGCGTGTCTGTCTGACGGCGGTGACGTACCGGCGGCGGCTGGGCAGCGACCGGCTGTTCTTCGGCGAGGAGACGGAACTGGCGATTGAGATCGTCAACGCCAAGCCGCTGCCGTTGGCCTGGCTGCGCGCCGAAGACGAACTGCCCGCCGCGCTGGAACTCGTCGCGACCAAGCTGCCGGCAAGCTTTCGTCCCGGCCGCGCCCGGCTGGACAATCTGCTGTCGCTGCGTTGGTATGAACGGGTGACGCGGCGCTACCGGCTGCGGGCCGTGCGCCGGGGCGCATGGCAGATTGGCCCGGCTGAGCTGGTCTCCGGCGACATCCTGGGCTTTGCCTTGCGCCGCCAAGTCATCCCCGACACCAACCTGCTCTTGGTCTATCCCAAGATCGTGCCGCTGACCGCGCTGGGGCTGCCCGCGCACCGGCCCTTGGGCGACCTGCAGGAACGGCGGCGGGTTGTGGAGGACCCGCTGCGGGTGCTGGGCGCGCGGGAGTATGCGTCGGGCGACAGCTTCCGCCATATTCACTGGAAGGCCACGGCCCGCCGCCAGCAGTTGCAGACCAAGGTCTTTGAGCCGTCGTCCGCGCTGCCGCTAGCTATCTTCCTCAACATCAACACTTACGAACTGCTGTATGAGGGGCTTGACCATGAGCTGCAGGAGTTCGCCGTCACCGCGGCGGCGTCGCTGGCGCGCTGGGCCTGGGAAAACGGCCATCCGGTCGGCCTCTATGTGAACTCGACCGCGCAGCCGGGCGCACAGCGTATTCGCATCCGCCCGGACAGACGGCCCGACCAACTGCTGTACATTCTGGAGGGGCTGGCGAAGGTCGTGGATTATGGGCGCTGGCCGATTGAGGCGATCTTGCAGACCGAAGCGCCGCGCCTGCCCTATGGCGCAGGGGTGGCGGTGGTGACGGCCACGGCAAACGACCGGCTGCAGCAGACCTTGCTGCAACTGCGCGAGCGCGAGTTTGGGCTGACGCTGGTCGGCTTGGGCGACAAGACCGTGGATGTCAAGCTGCCGGGAGTGCGGTGCTATCACATCGGCGGGCGGGAGGAATGGCGTGAACTGGCCGCGTTGGCATTGGCTTGAAGACGGTGTGCTACCGCTGCTGGTAGCGGCCCTGCGGGTATGCTGGCTATGGCCGTGGCTGGAGCGGGGGCGCGGGGGGTTGAGGCCGGGCTATCCGGCGCGGCCGCTGCCGCTGTGGGCGATCCCGCTACTCTTGCTGGGCGGATTTTTCGTCAGCCGGGTGGCCCTCGCCAAGACCGACAATCTGCGCGCCGCGCGCGCGTACGTGGCCGGGGGCGGGCTGGCGGTCATCCTGGGCTTGCTGTGGTGGCAGTATGGTCGCGCCACGTATGCGATCGTGGACGGTCGCTGGGTGCGCGGCCTGGCCTACGCGCTGACCGACTGGAACGTCGGATTTCCGCCGCCGTTTCTGACGCTGGCGGTCGCGGCCGCGATCTGGCTGCGCGGGGTGGTGGACGGCAACCGTCGCTGGCGACGCGACGCCGTATGGAACACTTTTGCGACCGGCTTTGCCGCCTTCGCCCTGATGCTCCTGCTTGCTCCGCTGGATGCCGGTGGATTGCCGCCCAACACCGACCGCTGGCTGATCGCGCTGGTAGCGGTCGGGCTGGCGGCGCTGGCGCTGGCGAGCGTCGATCTTGCCCACGTCGGCGGTGCGTGGCAGGCCGGACGCCGCACCAACATGCATCTGAACCGCGACTGGCTGCTGATCGTCGCGCTGGTCGTCGTCGGCGTGCTGGTCATGGGGCTGGCGCTGGCTGCGCTGGTCACGCCCGCCACGGTGGCCTATGTGCTGGGCTGGGTCGGGTGGCTGCTCCGCTGGCTGGGTACGCTGCTGGGGTATGTGCTGCTGGCAGTTGTCTACGTGATGTTTCTGGTCCTCACGCCCCTCTTTAACTGGCTCCAGTCGCTCATGGCGGGCGCCGAGCCGCAAGAGGGGATGGAGATGGGCGGCTTGCAGCGCTCGCTGGAGGAGTTGGCCCGCCAACCGGCCCAAGAACTGCCGCCCATGGCCGAGGAGACGCTGCGCTGGCTGACGCTGGCGGGCATCGGGGTCGTCCTGCTGGTCATCTTCGCTCTGGCGCTGCGCTATTTCCGCAACAGCGCGGAAGACGAACTCGACGAGACGCGCGAGACGGTCTTTTCCAGCACGCTGCTGCAAGACCAGTTGGCGGCCCTGTGGAATAGCCTTTTGGAACGGCTGCGGCGGGCGTCGGGGCCGCTGGGTAGCCCGTATTTGTCGCTTGTGGGCGAGGCCGAGAGCCGGGCCGCGATCCGCGCCCTCTACCAGAGCGTGCTGGCCGCGGCTAAGGAAGCGGGCTATCCGCGCGCGCCGGGACAGACGCCGCGGGAGTACAAGGCGCGGCTCATGGAGATGTGCCGGAGCGTAGGCAGCGCCTGGACCACGATCACCGAGGTGTATGTGGCCGCGCGCTACGGCCTGCCGCCGCCGCCGCCGGACCAGGTAGAGCGCATGCAAGAGGCGTGGACGCAGGCCCAGGCGGCGCTGGCGGCGCAGGCGGCGGACGAGCAAAGCAAGTAGCGCGGCGTGGGGATCGCGCCCGGCACGGGTACGGCGAGGCCCCTGGTCGCGCGTCGCGACCTCGTGTACAATGGAGGCAGCCAAGCGGTACTGGCCTTGTGTTGTGCGCCGGAAAGGATGCCCACGCCATGAAAGCACTGCTCAGCCTTGCCCTCGCAGTGGCGCTGCTCGTCGTGCTGGTGAGTTGCGTCCCGGCCCAAGCGCCCGCCGCGCCGGTCACGCCTACCGGCGACGCAGTCGCCACCGCCGTGGTGACCGGGACCGCGCCGATCACGGCAACGCTTTCTGCCACACTTACGGCAACGATCACGGGGACCGTCGCGCCCACCACGACCGCCACGGTGACGCCAACCGCGGTCATCACCGCGACCGCCGCGCCTACGGAAACCTTGACGCCCGCGCCGACGCCCATCCTCACCGCCACGGTGACGCCGACCGTCCCGGTGGAGACGCCGACCACGGAGCCGCCCACGGCGACGCCTGTCCCACCGCCGACTGCCACCACAGCCCCGACGCCGACGCCCGGACCGCCGCCCACCGCGACGCCGCTGCCGTCGGTGGTCTTTGTGCGTAACGACCGCAGCTTCCGCGAGGGGAGCAGCTTTGTCGTCGTCGGTGAGGTGGTCAACGGCAGTCCCGGCGCGGTCTACAACGTCAAGGTGATCGCCACGTTCTTCGACGCCGCGTCCAAGCTGGTGGGCGCACAAGAGGCCGTGGCGTACCTGCCGCAGACAGTTCCGACCCAGGCCAACCCGTTTCGGGTGGAACTGCCCAACGCGCCGGGGACGGTGGCGGGCTATGAGTTGGCGCTGACTTGGGACGACCTGACCATCGCGACGTATGACCGCGTGACGATCACGCGCGAAGAAGTGCGCCAGGAGAACGGGCTGACGCTGGTCGGCGACCTGCGGAACGACCATCGCAGCGACATCCGCAACATCGTCGTGGTCGCGACCTTCTATGACGCGCAAGGGCTGGTGCTGACGGCGATTCCCGGCAGCGTGGGGGCAAACGTCCTCGCTCCCGGCGCGACGACGACCTTCACCATCAACTCGCCGCAGCCGCTGCAATACAGCAGCTATCTGATCCAGACGGAAGGGCTGCTGCTGCCGTAATACCCCCGACGTACCAAGAGTTGTTACCACAGGCGTCCTTGTCGCGTGCGACGGGACGCCTGTGCGCGTGGACGAATGTCACCCCATTTTCGGGACACATGGCCCGCGCGGATCGGGCTATACTGGAAAGCAACCGCCTGTTGCGATGTGCGACCGAGGAGCGCCGTATGGCCGATGCGCTGGCTAAGCTCTATGTGGAAGTGACCACCGCGTGCAATCTGGACTGTGTGATGTGCGTGCGGCGTGTATGGGATGAGCCGTTGGGCACGATGCCGTTAGCCAACTTTGCGCGGCTGATGGAGCAGGTGGCTGCGCTGACCGCGCCGCCCACGATTCATCTCAGCGGCTATGGCGAGCCGATGGCGCATCCCCATTTTCTTGACTTGGTGCGGCTGGCGAAGGCGACCGGGGCCAAGGTGGAAGCGACCACCAACGGCAATCTGCTCGACGGCGAGACGGCCCAAGCGTTGATCGACCTGGACCTGGACCGGCTGGTGGTGTCGGTGGACGGCGCGACCGCGGCGCGTTACGAGGAGATTCGGGAGCGGGCCAGCTTCCAACGGGTGGTGGACAATCTGCGCCAACTCAAGCGTCTGCGGCTGCGGCGTTGGGGGCGGCACGGCAACCCGCAACTGGCGCTGGCCTTCGTCGCCATGACCGATAACATTGCCGAACTGCCGCTGCTGCCCGCCCTGGCCGCGCAGGTGGGCGCGTGGGAAATCCTGGTGTCCAACCTGATCCCCCACACGGCGGAGTTGGAGGAGCACATCCTCTACCGGCGGTCGCTGACGGATTGCGCGTATCGCGCGTCGCGCTGGGCGCCTGCGCTCAGTCTGCCCAAGCTGGACGTGTCGAGTGTAACCGTCGCGCCGCTGCAAGGGGCGTTTGGCTCGACGGCGAGCATCAGCTTGCTTGGCGAAAGCCTGAGTGGTCGCAACGACTATTGCCGGTTCGCCCACGAAGGGTACGCCGTGGTGCGGTGGGACGGCGAGTTAAGCCCCTGCCTGTCGCTGCTGCATGACCATCCCGAGCACATCCGCGGGCGGCGCAAGTTCATCACGCGGCAAGCATTTGGCAACGTGTGGGAGACGCCGCTGGGGGACCTGTGGGAGGGCGACGCGTTTCGCCGCCATCGGGCGCAGCTACGCGCGTTTCCGTTCTCGCCGTGCAGCACGTGCGGCGGCTGCGAACGCTTCCCGGCCAACTATGAGGACTGTTCCGGCAACACGTTTCCCACGTGCGGCGCATGTCTGTGGGCGCAAGGGTTTGTGCAGTGCGCTTGATCCAACGCGCGGCATAATGAAAAGCGGGCGGCCCCAACCGGGTCGCCCGCTTTTTATGACTGTGCCGTCGCCTAGGGCGCGGTCGCCGGGTCGTTGGCCCGGCGGATGAGATCGTCGGCCATCTGAACGTTCAGCTCGGCCGCGGCCTGGTCCTCCGCCTGGGACTCCGGCCGCGCGGTCGGGTCGCCTTCGGGGACGGGTTCGCCGCTGCCGCCACCCAGTGGGATGGTGACCGTCGTCTGGTTGTCGAACTCGTTCGGCTCCTCGATGACGTTGTCGGGGTCGGCGGCGACCGTGAGGGTGCGGCTGCCGGTCTTGCCGGTCGTGTCGTAGGGGACCTCGACGGTGTAGACGCCGCCCGCGATGATGGTCGTGACGGTGATGTCCTCGCTCACCGGCTCGCTGCCGCCGTCAGTAGTGTCGGTCACCCGCACGACCGCGCCATAGGCGTCGCCCTCGCCGGTGTTGGCGACCTGAATGGTCAACGTCACCACGTCGCCCGGTGTGGGTGTGGTGGGCGTATAAACCACGCTGCTGCTGGTGAGGGACAGGTTGGGCTGTGCGCCCGGTGCAGCGGCGGGCGGCGCGACGGTAAGCTTGACCTCGACCGCGTTGTCCGTCTCGTCGGTCTCGGCGATGAGGCCGGCCGGGTCCACCACGACGCTGATCAAGCGCTCGCCTGCCTTGCCGGTGGTGTCATACATGACCTGGGCGATGCCCGAGCCGCCGGCGGAGATGCCGCCGATCACCTGTACGTCGCCCACCGGGACCGGCGCGCCGTTGGTGGCGTCCATGACCTGCACCTCGACGCGGCTGGCGTTGAGCTGGCCTTCGTTGAGGACGGTGACGGTAACGGTGACGACCTGACCGTCGCTGGGGGCGGCAGGCGTAAAGCGGACGTTGCTCTCGCGCACGACCAGGTTGGGCGCGGGCGGCGGCGCGATGGTCAGCGGCACGATGGCGCTGTTGTCCTGCTCGTCGCTCTCCCCGACCGTGTTGACGGGGTCGAGTGTGACCTGGATGCGGCGCTCACCCGCCTTGTCGGTGGTGTCGTAGGTGACTTGGACCGTGGCGGCCTCACCGGGGGCCAGAGCGTCGATGAGGCGCTGCTTGCCGATGAGTTCGGGCGTGCCGCCGGTGATGTCGTCAATCCGCACGACCACATCGGTGGCTCCGGCCGCGCCGTTGTTGAGCGCGGTGGCGTGGATCGTGACTAGGTTGCCGTCTTGCGGGGCGGCGGGCGCAAACTCCACGTTGCTGCTCAACATGACCAGGTTGGCAGCAGGTTGCGCGCCCACGATCAGCGGCTTGACGGCGCGATTGTCCTCTTCGTTGGACTCGACGATGAAGTTGTTGGGGTCGGCCAAGACCTGAATGGTGCGTTCGCCCAGTAGCCCGGCGGTCGCATAGGTGACCTGCGCCGTGGCCGCCGCGCCCGGCGGGATGCGGGCAATCGTCTGCGGCGTGCCGATCGGCAGTTGCGCGCCGCCGGTGGTGTCCACGAACTGCACCACCACGTCGCGCGCCTCGCGTGCGCCGTGGTTGAGGACCACGGCGCGCACGGTCACGGCCTGGCCCGCGGTCGGCGCGACCGGGTTGAAGTTGACATTGCCGCCGGTGACGACCAGGTTGGGCCGGCCGGGCGTGTTGACGTCCAGGCTCACCGTGGCGGTGTTGTCGGTGTCGCTGCTCTCCGGGATGAAGTTGTTGGGGTCTACGGCGACGCGGATGGTGCGCGCGCCCGCCTTGCCCGTGGTGGCATAGGTTACTTCGACGATGGCGCTGCTGCCCGGGGGCAGGGCCGGGATGACCTGCTGCGGCCCGATGGGCGCGCCGTCGCCGCCGGTGGTATCCGTCATCTGGACGACGACATCCTGGGCGGCAGCCGCACCGTTGTTGAGGATGACGGCACGGATCGTCACCGTGTCGCCCTCGATCGGTGCGGCGGGCGTGAAGGTCACATTGTCGGTGGTCAGCGCGAGGTTCGCCAGCGCCGCCTTGCTGCGCTTGAGGGTCGCCGTGGCCTGGTTGTCGCTTTCACTGGACTCGACGATGACGTTGTTGGGGTCTACGACGACCTGCACCTTACGGTCGACGGTGCCCGCCGGCACGGCATAGGTCACTTCGACGAGGCCGCTCGCACCCGGCCCGATGGCCGCGATGGTCTGCGTCTCGCCGATGGGCGTGGAGCCGCCGTCGGTGATGTCGAGGAACTGGACGCTCACTTCGCCTACACCGGCGTCGCCGTCGTTGATGACCGTGGCAAAGACGAGGACCGAGCCTTCGCCGCCCACCTCCGCCGGGTCAAAGCCGATGGATGTGGTCCGCAGGACGAGGTTGGCGGTGGGCGGGGACTGGATGGTCAGCGTGCCCGCGGCCTTGTTGTCGTTTTCGTCGCGTTCCACGATGAGGTTGTTGGGGTCGACGATCACCTGCACTTTGCGGCTGCCGAAGCGGCCGCTGGTGTCATAGACGATGCTCGCGGCCGCGGCCCCACCGGCCGGGATGCGCTCGACGACCTGGCTGGCGGCAATCGGGATAGGCGCGCTCCCGGTGGCGTCCACGAACTGGACGACCACGTTCTCGGCGTCGGCCGCGCCCGTGTTGAGAATGGTGGCCGTCACCGTCACCGGCTGGCCCGGTGCGGGAGCGGCGAGGCTGAGGCCGATGTTGCCGGGCTGCACCGCCAGGTTGGGCAGCGCCCCCGCGGCGACGCGCAGCACGGACACGGCTTCGTTGTCGTTTTCGGCGGTCTCGGCCACGGTGCTGTGCGGGTCCGCAACGACGCGGATGCGGCGTTCACCCACCTTGCCGCGGGTGTCATAGACGACCTGGGCGGTGGCATTAGCGCCCGGCGCGATGGCGGCGATGGTCTGCTTGGCCCCGATGGGGTCGGCCGCGCCGCCGGTCACGTCCACGAACTGGACCAGCACATCGGCGGCCGGACGGCTGCCGGTGTTGAGAATGGTCATGGTGAGCGTGACGAGGTCGCCGTCGCTGGGCGCGGGCGGCAGGAAGCCCAGGTTAACGGGCAATACCGCCAGGTTGGGCAACTGGGCCGGGGCCACGGTGAGGGTCGCGCCGGCGCGGTTATCGGTCTCGTCCGTCTCTACGACGAAGTTGCTGGGGTCCACCACGATGCGCAGCAGGCGTTCACCGGCGGTCAACTCGTCGCCGCCATAGGCAAAGGCGACGACCACGGCGCTGCCGCCCGGAATCGCGGCCACGGTTTGCGCCTGGCCGACAGGCGCGGGTTCGCCGTCGCTCATGTCCAGGAGTTGGACGACCACGTTCTCGGCGGCCGTCGCGCCCTGGTTGTGGATGGTGACGGTCACGGTCACGGCGTCGCCCGCGCTGGGTTGGGCCGGGTTGAAGCCGATCCCCGCGGTGCTCACGCTGAGGTTGGCGAGGGGCGCGCCCGTGACGGGCAGGGTGGCTACCGCTTCGTTGTCATTCTCGTCGGTCTCGGGGATCAGGTTGTTGGAATCCACCAAGACCTGAATCTTGCGGCTGCCGGACATGTCGGTGGTGCTGTAGACCGTCGAGGCGGACGCGCTCGCGCCTGGGCCGACCAGGGCGATGGTCTGCTCGACGCCGATGGGCGTAAAGCCGCCGTTGGTGACGTCCACGAATTGCACTAGCACACGGCTGGCCGCCGCCGCGCCGTTGTTGACGACCACGGCGGTGATGGTCACGTCGTCACCCGCGGTGGGGCGTGGCTGGGCAAAGGTGACATTGGCGGCGGACATGCTGAGATTGGGCGCGGGCGGCGCGGCCAGCGTGAGGCTGGCCGTGGCCTCGTTGTCGGTCTCATTCCCTTCGGGCACAAAGTTGTTAGGGTCGACGACGACCTGAATCCGCCGCTGGCCCTGCAACTCCGCGGTGGGGTAGATGACCTGCGCCAACGCGCTCGCGCCCGGTGCGATGGCGTCGATGGTTTGGCGCTCGCCGATGGGCAGGATCGTGCCGCCGCTGACGTCCAAGAACTGGACGGTGATGGCGGCGGCGGGCGCATCGCCCGTGTTGAGCACGACCGCGGTGACGGTCACGACATCGCCCTGCGTCGGGGCGGCCGGGCTGAAGCCGATATTGCTCGCCGCGATGGTGAGGTTGGCGGCGGGCGGCGGGGTAATGCTGAGGGTGGCGCGCACCTCGTTGTCGGTCTCGCGCGTCTCGGCAATGAAGTTGTACGGGTCGACCGTGATTTCAATCTTGCGGTCGCCCGCCAGCCCGCGTGTGGGGTAGGTGACTTGGACAGAACCGCTGCCGCCCACGGGTATCAGCGCAATGACCTGCGGCTCGCCGATGGGCGCGGAGCCGGCGGTGACGTCCATGAACTGGACGGTCACATTCTGCGCGGGCTGGGCGCCGTCGTTGAAGATGGTGGCGACCACGGTGACATCGTCGCCGGTCATGGGGCTGGCCGGGTCAAAGCCCACGTTGAGCGTGCTGAGCGCGAGATTGGGCAGCGTGGCCGTGGCAAAACTGAGGGTGGCCTGGGCGCTGTTATCGTCCTCGTCGCTTTCGGCAATGCTGTTTTGTGGGTCGAGCACGACGCGCAGTTTGCGGTCGCCGCTGAGGCCCGCCGTGTCGTAGGTGACTTCCACGGCGGCTGCCCCGCCGGGGGCCAACAGGTCGATCATCTGTGGCTGGCCGACCGGCAAGACGGCGACCATGTCGGTCACGTCCAGGACCTGGACGGCGACCGCCGCCGCCTCGACCGCGCCGTCGTTGCGGACGACGGCATGGACCGTCACCTGGTCGCCGGGCTGCGGCTCGGCCGGGTTGAAGGCAATGTTGGTCATGTCGATGACCAGATTGGGCGCGGCGGGCGCGGTGACGGTGAAGGTGCGTGAGGCCAGGTTGTCGGCTTCGTTGCCCTCGGCGATGAGGTTGAAGGGATCGACGACGACCTGGAGGGCGCGCGACCCGGCCTTGCCCACCGTAGGATAGGCGATCTGCGCGGTGGCGCTGCCGCCTGCGGGAATGTTGGCGACGATCTGGGGCGCGCCGAGGGGCGCAGGGCTGTCGCCGGTGGCATCCATGAACTGGACACTCACTTCGTTGGCGTCCGCACCGCCGTTGTTCACCACCACGGCGTAGACGGTCAGGTCGTCGCCTTCCACCGGGTCGGGGTTGCTCAACCCGATATTGCCTTCCTGCATGACTAGGTTGGGCAGGGCAGGGCCTTGGCCGGGCAGACCGGGCTGCGCGACCAGCACGGTCACGTCGTCCACGTACCAACCTTCAAAGGTGTTGAAGCGGTTATCGACCGAATCAAACCAGAAGCGCACGTGGATGCTCTTGGCGTCGCCCACATACGGCGTCAGGCTGACGGTGCGCTTGACCCACGCGTCTTCGGTCCCGTGGGACTCGAAGACGGTCGTCCAGGTGACGCCCTCATCCGTGCTCAGTTGGACACGCGTGCGGTCATAGGTGGCGCTGCTTTCCAACTGGCTCCACTCGTGGAAGGTGAGGAGCACGTCGGCGTTGGTGGTCAGGTCGATCAGCGGCGAGGTGAGCGTGCCGCTGTTGCCCGTACCGGTGTCATAGTTGCGCTTGGTGTCGTCGCCATAGTACCAGGCATGGGTCGGGCTGTTGCTGCGCAACTCGGACAGATGCCACAACTGGTCAATACCCGCGGTGATCCAGTCACCTTCACCGCTCTCCATGTCGTCCTCAAAGACGATGGTCCCGGCGCTGGTCTTGCCGATGACGATGTTGGAGAGGGTCGAGGCATTGCCTACGTTGTCCACGACCTTCATGGCGAAGTAGTAGGTGGTCTGCGGCTCCAGTCCGCTGACGGCGAAGGATTCCTTTTCGCCGGCGGCCTTGGGCTTCGGCTCGCCCACGGCTTGCAGCGCGCTGTCCCAGTTTTCGGGCGAGATGGGCGTCGTGCTGTAGCGGATGTCGTAGGCATTGGCCTTGCCGCTCATGCCATCGTCGCCGGTGGCGCTCCACGACAGTTCGACCTGGGTGAGCAGCAGCGACTTGATCGCCAGATCGGAGACGGGGGCGGGCGCATTGTTGTCCTCTTCCAGCGTGTTAAAGACGTTGAGACGCCCGTTGGTGATGGTCGTCTTCGTCGTGTCGTTCAGCGGGTCCACGCCGGTGATGACGCGCTGGCGGATCTGCGCCAGGGTGAGTGACGGGTACTTGGCCGCGATCAGCGCGACTGCGCCGGAAACGTGGGGCGTCGCCATGGAGGTGCCGCTGATGGCCCCGTAGCCGGTCGGGTCGCAGATGGGGCAGGAGCCGGTGGGGATGGTGGAGAAGATGTTGGCCCCAGGCGCGGCCAGGTCCACGGTCGGCCCGTAGTTGCTGAAATCGGCGTAAAGGTCGGCGTGGTCGGTGGCCGCGACGGAGATGATGTTGTCCAGGTCGAAGGAGGCGGGATAGTGGGGCGCGTCCGTGTTGGCGTTGCCCGCGGCGCAGATGTGCAGCGGCTGGTCAGGGCCGGCCATGGCTTCTTCCAGCGCCTGCGAGGTGGCCGAGCCGCCCCAACTGTTGTTGGTGGCGACGATGTTGACCTTTTGCGTGTTCTTGAGGTAGTTGACATAGTCGAAGCACTTGACGGCATCGGCGACGGAGCCGCCGCCGGTCGCGCCCAAGAACTTGCAGGCGACGATGCTGACGTCGTAGTTGACGCCGACCACGCCTAGCTTGTTGTTGCCCTGGGCACCGATGGTCCCGGCGACGTGCGTGCCGTGACCGTAGTCGTCCATGGGATCGCCGCTGTTGGTGACGGCGCTGATGCCGTGGAAGTCGTCCACGTAGCCGTTTTTGTCGTCGTCCACGCCGTCGGCTTCGCACTTGCCGTAACCGCCGGGGCACTCGGCGGAGTTGACCCACATATTGGGGCCCAGGTCTTCGTGGGTGTAATCCACGCCCGTGTCGATGATGGCGATGGCGACGGAAGACGCGCCGGTGGTGACATCCCAGCCTTCGACCGCGGCAATGTCCGCGCCGGGCGCGCCGCCGGTCTGGCCGGTGTTGTTCAGCCCCCACAGCTTGGTGAAGCTGGGGTCATCCGGCTGCTCACTGATCTGCAGGATGTAGTTCGGCTCGGCGTATTGCACGCGCGGGTCGCGCTGAAGCATGTCGATGAGCGGCTGGTTGACCTCGACGGGGACAAAGGCGAGCTTGAGCGCGGACGGCTCCGCCGTGGGCGTCCGGCGCAGGTTGTCCATTTCGGTCAGCCCGTACTCTTTGTAGAACGCCTCGATCTGCTCCGGGGTGACGTCCGCGGCAAAGCGGATGATCAACTGGCCGGGGACAAACGACGGGACGACCGGCGTCTCTGGGCCTGGTTGGGCCAGCACCGGGGACGCGGACGGTCCCCACAGTGTGCCGAGGAGTACCGACCAGACGAGCAAACAGGCAACCGCAGTCCGTCTTATCATGCTGGGTTCACTTTCGTGGAGATAGCCCCCGGAGATGTGGCGCAACGGTCGTGTGACGTGGTGCAAGACTCGCTGCGCCCAGGGGCACTCTGGCCGAAGCCGCCGACTGTGCCATGTTGGTTGTGGCGTATTGTAACCGATGGGGCCGGGCCGTGCAATCACTTTTGCCGCGTGGAACTGCGGCGATTTGACCGTAGCCGCGGCGTGAAGCAGCAAAGACACGACATTTGCATCAGGTGGGCGTGCGACAAGTGGCTGTTGATGGAAGCCGGTTACTCCTGTACGATACGCTTGTAGGGTGGTCGCAGGGCGGGAGGAACACCGGCGCAAATCTTCGCATACAACATCGATGGAGCCGTTTGTGCAACTGAATGCCTACACCATTGTGCTGCTGATCGGTACGATTGGCAATCTTGTGTTGGCCGAGGTCATGTGGCGGCGGCGTCAGCCCGCGGCCAACGCGGCGCTCGGTTTGCTCTTGACGAGCAGCATCTGGACGTTTGCCGCGGCGATGGAGGCGCTGGTTGTCTCGATCGACGCCAAGGTCTACTGGTCGGTGGTGGCCTATCACGGCATTGCATCCACGCCGCTGATGTTTTTTCTTGTTGCCATCCACTTTGTCGGACGCGACCGCTGGCTGACAAAGTGGCGGCTGATCGCGCTGTGCGTGATTCCCCTCGTGTCGATCCTCATGGCGGCGACCAACGACTATCACCGGCTGCTCTGGCCGCAGGTCACGGCAGGGACCGGCCCCTTCGGCGTCACCGCCGTCTTCGGTCACGGCCCGTATTTTTGGGTCGTGGTGATCTATTGTTACACGCTGGTTGCCCTGGGGATCGCGGCGTTGGTGGAAGGAGTTCTTAGCTTCCCGCAGCTTTTCGCGCGCCAGGCGGGCGTGCTGCTGGTTGCCGCGGCCGCGTTGCTTAGTTCCAGTCTCCTCTATGTGGTGAAGCCGACGATTCTGGGCGGGCTGGACCCGACGCCGCTGGCATTTACCGTGGTGGCGGCTATGCTGGCGCTGGCGACGCTGCGGCTGCGCTGGCTGGAAATCATGCCGGTGGCTAACGAGGCGCTGCTACAGAGTCTGCAGGATGGGTTGTTGGTGCTCGATGAACAGCAGCGCATCGTCACCGCTAACGAGGCGCTGCGCCGGCTTGTACGCGTGGAGGGCGTTCTCGTCGGTGAAGCGGTCACCGCGGCCCTGGCCGGGTGGCCTGAACTAGCCGCCCTGTGCGCCGCCTCCGATTTCCACCACGCGGTGACGATCCAGCGACCCGACCTGAGTCTGGAGGTGCGCCGCCAACCGCTGCTTGAGTGCGGGGACACGACGCTGGGTAGTCTGGTGTTGCTGCGGGACGTCACCGAACAGATGGAGACGGCGGCGTCACTGGCCCGCCGCTATCAACTGGAGGGCTTTGTCGCCACCCTCTCGCGGAGCTTCCTGAACCTGCCGGGCGAGGCCGTGGACAATGCCATCCAGGCGGCGCTGACCGAGACGATCCAGATTACCGGCGTAGACCGCTGCTTCGTCATGATGCTCATCGAGGCCGAAGATCGCCTCGAATATACCCATGAGGCGTGCGCTAGGGGAGTCGCATCGCTCAAGTGTGCGATTCAGTGGTTTCCCGTAGACCGGATTCCGTGGGCGATGCAGGTGTTGGGGGGAGGCGAGGCGATACAATTTCGCACGGCGGACGATCTGCCGCCCACTGCGGCAAGGGAACGGGCTACTATGGCGGGCAATGACATGAAGTCTGTCGCCGTCATCCCCATGATTACGGCCCATCGTCTCACGGGGCTTTGCGGTATGGCTACGGTACACCAGCATTGCACGTGGGACGAGGACACCATCGCGTTGCTGCGCGCGCTGTCGTTTGTGTTTGCGGGCGCGCTGGAACGGCGGGAGGCCCAGGCTGCGTTGCAGCGTCAGCGCGACTTCGCCAATACGTTGATGACCAATGTGAAGCAGGGCCTCACGGTCATGGACGCTGAAGATCGCTTCGTCTACGCCAACCCGGCGTTTGCCCAGTTGCTCGGTGGGGAGCCAGACGACCTGCTGGGGCGGTCGATCCTGTGGGTTGTCCATCCTGACGATAGAACGACGTTGGCGACGGCCCTGGCGGAGTGCCGGGCGGGCCGGGCCGGTGCATGTGAGGTACGGCTGCGCCGCCAAAAGGGCGAGGATGTGTACGCCCTGATCACGCCGGCCCTGCATGAGTTCGGCCCGGCGGCGGTGGGTACAGTGGCGA
>CAYJQA010000039.1:2826-17666 GCA_964372065.1 uncultured Litorilinea sp. | reverse complement strand
CAGATTGGCGAAAACTGCCCATTTTGCCGCTTGACATCGATAAGAGAATCTACGAACGAGAACATAGATCAGGAAAAAGAGGAGTTGAACCTTGGGCAAGACCATGTTTGAGAAAGTGTGGGACGCGCACGTGGTGGCGCAGGACCCCGGCGCGCCCGCAGTGCTGTACATCGACGCGCATTTGGTGCATGAGGTGACGTCGCCGCAAGCGTTTGCCACCCTGCGCGAGCGCGGGCTAAAGGTGCGCCGGCCCGACAAGACCTTTGCCACCATGGACCACGCCATTCCCACGCGCGATCTGGACATCTCGCTCTGGCCCAGCGACGCGGCCACCCAGGTCCGCACGCTGCGCGAGAACTGCGAGGACTTTGGCATTACGCTGTGGGACATCAACGGCGCGGTGCAGGGCATCGTTCATGTGGTGGGGCCGGAGATGGGTGTGACGCAGCCGGGCATGACCATCGTCTGCGGCGACAGCCACACCAGCACCCACGGCGCGTTCGGCGCGCTGGCCTTTGGCATCGGCACGAGCGAGGTCGGCCACGTGCTGGCGACCCAATGCCTCTTGCAGAAGAAGCCCAAGACCTTTGCCATCAACGTGGAAGGCGAGTTGGGCTTTGGCGTAACGGCCAAGGACATCATCCTGGCAATCATCGCCAAGAACGGCGCAGGCGGCGGCGCGGGCTATGTGTTCGAGTATCGCGGCAGCGCTATCCGCGGCCTGAGTATGGCCAACCGCATGACCATCTGCAACATGAGCATCGAGGGCGGCGCGCGCGCCGGCATGATCGCGCCCGACGACACGACCTTTGCCTACATCGAGGGCCGTCCCTTTGCGCCCAAGGGCGTGGCGTGGGACAAAGCCGTGGCTTACTGGCGCACGCTGGTCACGGACGACGACGCGGTCTTTGACCGCGAGTTGACGCTGGACGCCAACGCCTTGCAGCCTATGGTCACCTATGGGACCAATCCGGGCCAGGGCGTACCGGTGACGGGGCGCATCCCGCGGCCCGACGAGGTGGCCGACCCGTCGGAACGGCGCAGCCTGCTGGCGGCGCTGGAGTATATGGGGCTCCAGCCCGGCCAGCTCATGGCGGGCCAGCCGGTGGACATCGTCTTTATCGGCTCGTGCACCAACAGCCGCATCGAGGACTTGCGCGAGGCCGCTGCGGTGGTCAAGGGGCGCAAGGTCGCGGGCAGCGTGCAGGCGCTGGTCGTGCCCGGCTCCAAGGCGATCAAGGCGCAGGCCGAGGCCGAAGGGCTGGACCGCATCTTCAGCGAGGCAGGTTTCGAGTGGCGCGGCGCGGGGTGTAGCATGTGTCTCGCCATGAACGACGACAAGGCGGGCGCGGGCAAGTATGTTGCCAGCACCAGCAATCGCAATTTCCAGGGGCGGCAGGGGCCCGGCGCGCGCAGCCTGCTCATGAGTCCCATCATGGCCGCGGCCGCGGCGGTGAACGGGTGTGTGGTCGACGTGCGCGAGATGATCAACTAAAGGGCCTTCCGACATGTGTCATTCCGACGAGTCTGCGCGGAGGAATCCCTCTGGCGCAGGGTGGTAGCAGAGAGATTCCTCGCTGCGCTCGGAATGACAGAAGTGGGTACCCTATGTAGATAGAACTGAGGATTGAGAAACCACGATGCAACCGTTTACCAAACTCAACGCCACGGCCGTGCCGCTGCGCGCCGAGAACGTGGACACCGATTCGGTGATCCCCGCCCGTTTCCTGACCGCGGTCACCAAGGAAGGCATGGGCGACGGGCTGTTTTATGCCTGGCGCTACGACGCGAGCGGCGCGCCCAAGCCCGATTTCGTGCTCAATAAGCCGGAGTATAAGGATGCGGAGATTCTCCTCGCGGGGCGCAACTTCGGCAGCGGCTCCAGCCGCGAACATGCGGTGTGGGCGCTGACCGAGTACGGCTTCAAATGCGTGATCACACCCGGCTTTGCCGACATCTTCTACAACAACAGCCTCAAGAATGGGCTGCTGCTCGTGCCGCTGCCCGAAGCCGCGGTCAATATGCTGCTCGACCTGGTGGAAGAGGAGCCGGAGACACGCATCACCGTGGACCTGGCGAACCAGGCAGTGGTGCTGCCCGACGGTCAGCGCCTGGGCTTTGACATCGACGCCTTCCGCAAGATGTGTCTGTTACAGGGCGTGGACGACCTGGGCTATCTGTTCACCAAGGACGACGCCATCGCCGCCCACGAGGCGCAGCCGGCGTATTAGGCGATGCGCGCCATGTCATTCCGAGGCGCTTGCGCCTCGGAATCCCTCTGTATACGGCCACGCCGCCGGGGGATTCCTCGCCGTTGGCGGCTCGGAATGACGTGTGTTGGGGGATACCGGGATTCGTGGGCGCAGACACCTGCGCCCGTATGTTATGATGCGCCATGCTAGCGGAACGGGTGAACGGTCAGACAGTTGCAGCGTTTGAGGTGCGGCCGGCGCGCGTGGCCGACCGGGCCGCGATTGCCGCGGTCGCGGACGTGACGTGGCGCGCGACCTACGGCCACATCTTCACGCCGGACTATATCGCCGACTTCTTGCGCCGCGCCTATGGGCCGGAACGGCTGCCCCGGACGATCCTGGCGACCAACAGCCGTTTTGTGACGGCGACGGCAGCCGGCACGGTCATCGGCTTCGGCCAGGTGGGGCCGCCGTTCAGCCGCCGCGATGGCGCGCCGGTGGCCCCGGCGGACCTGCACCGGCTCTATGTGCTGCCCACGTGGCAGCGCCGCGGGGTGGGGCGGGCGCTCTTGGCCGATCTGGAAGCGTGGCTGTTCAGTCGTGGCTTGGCAACCTACGGCTGCTATGTCCACGCCCGCAACGCGCTGGGCATCGCCTTTTACACCGCGCAAGGCTTTGTCCACACTCCCGCCTGCGACTATAACGATGAGCGGTACATGGTGAAGGGATTGAGAGAGTAGGTGAACGGCTCCATGACCTGGCCCGAACTGCGGCCGCCCTATGACGCCGCGCTGCGTGAGGCCGTCGGCTATGTGCTGGCGCGTTTCGAGGTGTGGGGGGTGATCGCGGCGGGGTCTGTCCTGGCGGGACTGGGCGACCCACGCAGCGACCTGGACCTCTACGTGATCCACGCGCGGCCGCAGCGCCAGCGCATCCAGCGCCGCTTTGCCGGGGTGGCGGTGGAGATTTTCGTCAACCCGCCGCAGCAGGTCCGGCGCTATTTCGACGAGGAAGCGACCCGCCCCGTCACCGCGCACATGCTGGCGACCGGCGCGGTGGTGGTCCACCGGCATCCGGTGGTGGACGAGCTGATCGCCGAGGCGCGGCGGCGGTTGGCGACGCCGCCCAATTTGAGTGAGACGCAGCTTACCTTGCGGCGCTATTTGGCGGCGGATCTGCTGGAGAACGCGCAGGACGTGATCGAGCGCGACCCGGCCAACGCCGACCTGTTCTTGCACGAGGGCGTGCGCGCGATGCTGGACTATGCATTTCTGGCGGTTAACCGGCCCTTGCCGCGCACTAAGCAGTTTCTGAGTGCGCTCGCGGCGTTGAATCCCGACCTGGCCGCGTTGGCCCGGCAGTACTACGGCGCGGCTGACACGGCGGCCCGGATGGCGCTCGCCACACAGATCGCCACCCGGACTATTGGCGAAACGGGCTTTTTGTTGTGGTAATCACCAACAGTGTTCATACCGGCTTGACGGCAGTGGGTGGGGCGCACCCCCTCGACCGCGGCCCCTCCAAGGTCGCGATGGTCGGCGAGGACCCTGTGAAGCGGACGGTCTTGCACGAGTAACGCGTGAAGGCCCTGTCATTCCGACGAGTCTGCGAGGAGGAATCTCTCTGGTGTGGCGACAAAGCGCTGCCGAGCAGAGAGATTCCTCGCTACGCTCGGAATGACAGGCCGGCAGGAAAATACTAATCCAATCAAAAGCGGAAATGGTAGAGAAATGGAAGCCAAAATTGTTGTGTTGGGCGGCGACGGGATCGGCCCGGAAGTTACCGGCGAAGCGCGCAAGGTACTGGACGCGGTCGGCAAGAAGTACGGCCACGGGTTCCACTTTGACCCCCAGGCGATGGGCGGCAACGCCATCGACGCGTTCGGGACCAGCCTGCCCGAGGCCACGGTCGCGGCCTGCAAGACGGCGGACGCTATCCTGCTCGGCGCGGTGGGCGGCCCCAAGTGGGACAACCCCAACGCGCCCGACCGTCCCGAACGCGGGCTGTTGACGTTGCGGAAGGCGCTAAACCTGTTTGCTAATGTGCGCCCGGTGAAGCTGCACCCGCAGTTGATCAGCGCCAGCACGCTCAAGGAAGAGGTGTTGGCCGGGGTGGACCTAGTGGTGATTCGCGAGTTGACGGGCGGCGCGTATTTCGGCCCGCGCCAAGAGGCCGGCGAAGCGGGCTTTGAGGCTTATGACACCATGCTCTATACGCGGCCGGAGATCGAGCGCGTCTTGCGTCTGGCCGCGGAGATGGCGTTGGGGCGCAGCAAGCGGCTGGCCAGCGTGGACAAGGCCAACGTGCTGGCGTCGAGCCGGTTGTGGCGGCGCGTGGCGGTGCAGGTGTTGGCCGAGTACCCCGACCTGGAGGTGGAGCATGTGCTGGTGGACTCCATGGCCATGCACTTGATCCGGCGGCCCGCGACCTTTGACGTGGTCGTGACCGAGAACCTTTTTGGCGACATCCTCACCGATGAGGCGTCCATGTTGGCCGGGTCCATGGGGATGCTGCCCAGCGCGAGCCTAGGCGACATCCTGAACACCCAACGGCTGCCGCTGGGGCTGTACGAGCCGATCCACGGCAGCGCGCCGGACATCGCGGGTAAGGGCATTGCCAACCCGCTGGCGACCATCCTCAGCGCGGCCATGCTGCTGCGCTACAGCTTGGGGCTGCACGCCGAGGCGGCGGCGGTGGAAGCCGCGGTGGATGCGGTGCTCAACGAGGGGGTCCGCACGCCGGATGTGGCCGCGACGGGGACCGAGGTGGTGGGCACGACGGTGATGGGCGACCTGGTCGTGGCGAAGCTGCTGGCGTAGGCAAAGGGACGGGTATGGCGACGGCGACCGCGAGCGATTCACAAGAACGACTGCGCTATTGGATCCGTACACTGGGCAACCTGTTGGGCGAGACGATCATCGAGCAGGAGGGCCAGGAGGTTTTCGACCTGGAGGAGGAGATTCGCGGGCTGGCCAAAGCCTGGCGCAGCGGCGACCGTTTGGCGCAGCGCAAGATCACGGATCGGGTGTCGTTGCTGATGGAAGACACGCCGCGGGCATTGGCTGTGCTCAAGGCGTTCAGCACCTATTTCCAGTTGGTCAATCTGGCGGAAGAAGCGCAGCGTGTCCACATTCTGCGGCGGCGGGCGCTGGTGGCCTATGAGCGGGGCATCCCCGTGGCGGAGAGCATCGCCAACGCGGTGCGCCGGCTGCATGCCGAGGGCCTGAGCGCCGGCGAGGTGCGCGAGATTCTGCGTGATCTGTTGATCATGCCGGTCTTTACCGCGCACCCGACCGAATCCAAGCGGCGCACGGTGCTGCACAAGCTCAAGACCATCGCCAACCTCCTGCGCGAGATGGATTCGGTGGACCTGCTCCAGGTGGAGCGCGAGGAGCGCGAGCAGCAGTTGCGCGAGCATATCGTCTTGCTGTGGCAGAGCGACGAGATGCGCGACCGCCCGCCCACCGTGATGGACGAAGTGCGTAATGTGCTCTATTTCTATGAGACGACGCTCTTCGACCTGGCGCCGAAAATCTATCGCGAGTTGGAAAAGGCGCTGGCCGAAACCTACCCCGGCGAGGCGTTCGACGTGCCCGCGTTCCTGCGGTACGGCTCGTGGGTGGGCGGCGACCGCGACGGCAACCCTAACGTCTCGGTGGAGGTCACGGAAGAAGCCCTGCGCGCCCAAAAGGACCAGGTGCTGGAGCTATACGACCGCGACGTGGAGGCGCTCTATAATCACCTGACATCGGCGCTAACGCGGGTGGGCTTCAGCCCGGAGTTCATGGCGAGTGTGCAGCGAGATCTCACGCTGGTCCCCAACCACGAGCGCGAGGTGCTGGACCGCTTCGAGTTGGAGCCTTATCGCCAAAAGCTGATCATGATGTTCCGCCGCTTGGAGGCGACGCGCGCCGCCAACCGCAAGCCGTGGATCGCCCAAGAGCACAATCCGCGCGCCTATCACAGCGCGCAAGAGTTTCTGGACGACCTCTACCTGATCCGCGACAGCTTGCGCCAAAACAAGGGCGAGCGCATGACCCACGGCCCGCTGGCGCAACTGATCCGCCAGGTGCAGGTCTTTGGTTTTCATCTGGCGACGCTGGACATCCGCCAGCATTCGGGGCGGCATCGCAGCGCGGTGGGCGAGGTGCTCGCTCGCTATGGGCTGGCCTCCCACTATGAAAGCACGTCCGAGGCCGAGCGGATCGCGGTGTTGAGCCGGGAGATCGCATCCACGCGGCCGTTGACGGCGCGCTTGGACTTTTCCGAAGAGACCAACGAGACGTTGGCGCTGTTCCGCTTGATCCGCCGGGCGCGCGAACGCATGGGCGAAGAGAGTGTGCAGAGCTACATCATCAGCATGACCACGCACGTCAGCCATGTGCTGGAGGTGCTGCTCCTGGCGCGCGATGCGGGTCTGTTTGGGAAGATCGACGTCGTGCCGCTGTTTGAGACGGTCGAAGACCTGCGTAGCGCGCCGCAGATTATGACGAAGCTCTTTCAGAACGCGGTCTACACGCAGCATCTGGCGCTGCGCGGCAATCGCCAGCAGATCATGATCGGCTACAGCGATTCCAACAAAGACGGCGGCTACCTCATGGCGAACTGGATGCTGTTCCGGGCGCAGCGTGGATTGGCCGCCGTCTGTGACGAGGCTGGGGTTAAACTGCTCTTGTTCCACGGCCGCGGCGGCACGGTGGGGCGCGGGGGCGGCCCGGCCAACCGTGCCATCTTGGCCCAGCCGCCGGAATCGGTGCGCGGGCGCATCAAGCTGACGGAACAGGGCGAGGTGATCAGCGGGCGCTATTCCAACCCGGACATCGCCCATCGCCACCTGGAGCAACTGGTGAGCGCGGTCATGTTGACCTGTGGGCGGCGGCCGCACTATGAGTTGGAGCCGCGTTGGGCCGAGATCATGGACTGCCTGAGCGAGGCCGCTTTCCGGAGCTATCGCAGTTTGGTGGAGAAGCCGGAATTCCTGCGCTATTTCCATGAGGCCACGCCTATCGACCATATCGGGCTGCTGAACATCGGGTCGCGGCCGACCCGGCGGCGGGCGACGCTGGACATCTCCAACCTGCGCGCGATCCCGTGGGTCTTTGCTTGGACGCAATCGCGCGTCAACCTGCCTAGTTGGTACGGCGTGGGCACGGCGCTCGAGAGTTGGGTGGCGTTCGGCCAGGCCGAGACAACCGGCGATCCGGGCGGCGCGACCTCTGGCGAGGCAGACGCCGAGCAGCGGTTGGTGCAGCTACGCGGCATGTATGAGAATTGGCCCCTTTTTCATACTGTGTTGGACAATGTACAGATGGGGTTGGGCAAAGGCGACATGGCGATCGCCTCGCTCTATGCCGGGCTGACCGACGTGGCGACGCGCGCTGCTATCTTTGATGACCTCAAGGCCGAGTATGCCCGCACCGAGCGCATGGTCTTGGCGGTGACGGGCTACCGCGAATTGCTGGAAAACGAGTCGTGGCTACAACGCAGCGTCAAACTACGCAACCCTTATGTGGACCCCATGAATTACATCCAGGTCGCCGTCCTGGACCGGCTGCGTCAGCAGCCGGACGCGCCCAATGCCGCCGAGTTACGCACCGCGGTGCTGCTGTCGGTCAATGGGGTGGCGGCGGGGCTGCAAAACACGGGCTGATGGGGTCGCCCGCCGCCCGGCTTATCCGGGCCGCAAGCTGAAGGAGTCGTCGTGAGCGATTTACTGGCGACCGTTGACGGTCTCTTAATTGATATTGATGGCGTGCTTTTGCGTGGCAGCGAGGTGATCCCGGGCGCGACGGAGACGATTGAGTCTCTGCGCGCCCGGAATATTCCGTTCCGGTTCATGACGAACACCACCGTCTACTGCCGCCACAGCCTCTTGGAGCGCCTGGTGGCGCGCGGCATTCCCGTGGAGGAACACGAGCTGTTCACCGCGACCTATGCCGCCGCCCACTATTTGCGCAGCCAAGATGCCCGCACCTACTTGCCGCTGCTGCTGCCGGACGCACAACTGGAGTTCACGGGGATCGATGTGGACGAGGAACACCCGGAGTTCGTGGTCGTGGGCGATATGGGGGCGAGCTTTAACTTTGTGCGGCTCAACCGGGCTTTTCGCGCCGTGCTGAATGGGGCCAAGCTGGTGGCGCTGCACAAGAAACGCAACTGGCGTTCGGAAGAAGGGCTGTTCCTGGACGCCGGGCCGTTTGTAGTGGCGCTGGAATATGCGGCGGATGTGAGCGCGGTGGTGATCGGAAAACCCAGCCCGGCCTATTTCCAACTGGTCCTGGACGACCTAGGGCTGCCGCCCGATCGCGTGGCGGTCATCGGCGACGACATCGAAGCCGATGTGCGCGGGGCGCAGGTCATGGGGATGCAGGGCTGGCTGGTCAAGTCGGGGCATTTTCGCAAAGAGGACTTAGGTCGCGGCATCTGGCCCGACCGCCTGCTCAGCGATATTGCAGAAATCGTGCAGCCGGCGTGACGCCCGTCATCCTGAGCGCCGCGCAGCATCCCCTCCAGTGATGGGCAAGGGGATTCCTCGCCTTCGGCTCGGAATGACGGCAGGCTCGCCCGCTGCCGTGAACAAGAGGACACATGACACCGCAACGCATCTCGCTTTATGATACAACGCTCCGCGACGGGACCCAGGGCGAAGGCGTGTCGCTCAGTTGTGACGACAAGCTGCGCATCGCACGCCGTCTGGACGAATTCGGCATGGATTACATCGAGGGTGGCTGGCCCGGCTCCAACCCCAAGGATATGGAGTTCTTTGAGCGCGCCCAGACCGAACTCAACCTAAAGCACGCTCGTATCTCCGCCTTTGGCTCCACCTGTCGCCCAGGCGTCGAACCCGCCGATGACCCGCAGGTGCAACTGCTGATCCAGGCCAAGACGCCGGTAGTCGCCATCTTCGGCAAGTCGTGGGACCTGCACGTGCGCGAGGTGCTCCGCACGAGCATGGCAGAGAACCTGCGCATGATCCGCGAGACGGTGCGCTATGTGAAGCAGCAAGGCCGCGAGGTGGTCTACGACGCCGAGCACTTCTTCGACGGCTACAAGGCCCAACCCGAATACGCGCTGGAAACGCTGCGTGCGGCCATCCTCGGCGGCGCGGACAGCATCGCGCTCTGTGACACTAACGGCGGTTGCCTGCCGTGGGAGATTGCCGCGGCCATCGACGTGGTGCGCCGCGACGTCTTGGGCCAGGATGAGGACGCGCCGCCGACGCCCGCCAGCAAGGTGGTCTTGGGCATCCACGCGCACAACGACGGCGACACGGGCGTCGCCAACACGCTGGAAGCGGTGCGCTGCGGCGCGGTCCAGGTGCAAGGGACGATCAACGGTTATGGCGAACGCTGCGGCAACGCTAACCTGGTCAGCATCATCGCGGCCATGCAGCTCAAGATGGGCCATGCCGTGGTCTCCGCCGAGAAGCTGGCGCAACTGACCGATCTCAGCCGCTATGTGAGCGAACTGGCGAACCTCAGCCCGGACAGCCATCAACCCTTTGTGGGGGCCAGCGCGTTTGCCCACAAGGGCGGTATGCACGTCAACGCGGTGGTCAAGTACATCATGAGCTACCAGCACATTGACCCCGCGCTGGTGGGCAACGAGACGCGCGTGCTGGTGAGCGAACTCAGCGGAAAGGACAACATCGCGGTCAAGCCAAAGTAATTTGGGCTGGTCGCAATCACGCGCGACGAGGAGCGCGCCGTACTCCAGAAGATCAAGGAACTGGAGAACGCGGGCTTTGCCTTTGAGAGCGCCGAGGCCAGCGTAGACCTGTTGCTGCGCCGCGTCCGGCCCGGCTACAAGCCGCTGTTCGAGTTGATCGACTACACGGCCACGGTGGAGCATCGCTCCGGGCGCGGCATGTTCTCCGAAGCTACGGTCAAAGTCAAGGTCGGCGACCATGTCTTCCACGAGGTGTCCGAAGGCAACGGCCCGGTCAACGCCATGAGCTTGGCGCTGCGCAAGGCTATCCAGCAGTTCTATCCGCGGCTGGAAGTCATGCACCTGACCGACTACAAGGTGCGTATTTTGGACAGCAAGAGCGGGACCGCCGCCATGGTGCGGGTGCTGATTGACAACACGGACGGCGAGCGATCTTGGTCGACGGTGGGCGCGAGCACCAACATCATCGAGGCCAGTTGGATTGCGTTGTCGGATGGGGTGGAATACTTCCTGCTCACGGACGGCGAGCGTCAGGCCAAGCAGGCCGCGCCGGTGGCGGCGTAGACCCGTGCCGGGGCGCAGTTGCCGGCGTGGTTAGGTTAGCGGAATAGCTGTTCCAGGGGGTAGGTGAAGCCGGGCAGCGTATGCTCGCCGTCCAGGGTGTCGCCGGACTTGAGCAGGGCGAGAGTGCCGTCGGCGCGATAGACGGTGACGGTGGCGCTTTCCGGCTCCACTACCCAGACCAGTTGTGCGCCGTGGCGCAGCCAGGTCTGCACCTTGACCGCGGTGCGTGCGGCGGTATCCGACGGCGAGATAACCTCGACCACCAGATCGGGCGCGCCGGGAATGAACGAATCGGTGACGCGGTCTGGCGTCAAGTTGGCCGACAGGATAAGGCTGACATCAGGAGCCAAGACGGTATCTGGTTCCCGCGTTAGTCGGTAACCGGTTTCGGCGGCGAATACTTCGCCGAGCGCAGGTTCCTGCACAAACACTCCGATGGCGATGTGCAGGCGCGACGCCAGTTTGCCATGTTCATGGCCGGCGAGAGACATCACGATCGGTTCTCCTTGGATGAGTTCGTAGCGATGCGCGTCGTCTTGGGAGATCGCGACCAGTTGTTCGGCGGTAACCTGTTGGCGCACAGGAGCTTCGGCGGACGGCGTAGCGAGTTGTTCCATCTTGTACCTTTCTGGCGGCGGCGAACCCTAGCGCCGCTACAGCGATCATAGCACGGACTTTGACTGGCATCAACGGAAAAAGGAGATAACGATCATGGCGGTGACGACGGTCAACGGCCACCTCAACAAATACAGCCGGATACTGACGCAGACGCGTTCGCAGGTCGGCTCCCAGGCTATGTTGTACGGCGTGGGGTTGAGCGACGAGGATATGCAAAAGCCACAGGTGGGCATTGCCAGCATGGGCTGGGAAGGCAACACCTGCAACATGCACCTCAACGACCTGGCCCTGGAAATCAAGAAGGGAACCAATGCGGCGGGGCTGGTCGGGCTGATCTTTCACACCATCGGCGTGAGCGACGGCATCAGCATGGGCACGGAAGGCATGAAGTGCTCGCTGCTCTCACGCGACATCATCGCCGACTCCATCGAGACGGTCATGCGTGCCCAGTGGTACGATGCCAAC
Organism: uncultured Litorilinea sp.; assembly: GCA_964372065.1. Classification (GTDB taxonomy): domain Bacteria; phylum Chloroflexota; class Anaerolineae; order Caldilineales; family Caldilineaceae; genus QEUY01. The sequence goes on along the minus strand of CAYJQA010000039.1, from coordinate 6,159 downwards.
GTCTCCCTCCCCGGCTGCGACAAGAACATGCCCGGTGCGGTCATGGCGATTGCGCGGCTCAATCGGCCCAGCATCGTCGTCTACGGCGGCACCATCCGCCCCGGCCATCTGGACGGCAAGAATCTGGATATTGTCTCGGCCTTTGAGGCCTACGGCCAGTGGCTCGCCGAAGAGATTTCCGAGGAGGAGCTCAAGGCCGTGCTCAAGCATGCTTGCCCCGGCGCGGGCGCGTGCGGCGGCATGTACACGGCCAACACCATGGGGTCCGCCATCGAGACGCTGGGCTTGAGCTTGCCCTACAGTTCGTCCATCCCGGCGACCAGCCCGGAGAAGATCGCCGAATGCCACCGCGTCGGCCCGGCGCTGCTCAATCTGTTGGAGAAGGACATCAAGCCGTCGGACATCCTGACGCGCAAGTCGTTTGAGAACGCCATCGCGGTGGTCATCGCACTGGGCGGCTCCACCAACGCCGTGATGCACCTGGTCGCCATGGCGCGCGCCGCCGATGTGCCGCTGACCATTGACGACTTCCAGGAAGTGTCCAACCGCACGCCGATGCTGGCCGACCTCAAGCCGTCGGGCCGCTATGTCATGGAAGAACTGGGCGACGTGGGTGGCGTGCCCGCTGTGCAGCGGCTGCTGCTGCGTGAGGGGCTGCTCTATGGCGACTGCATGACCGTGACGGGCAAGACGCTGGAAGAAAACCTGGCCGACCTGCCCGACCTCAAGGCAGGCCAGAAGGTCGTGCATCCCATCAGCCAGCCGATCAAGGCGACGGGGCATCTGCAAATTCTTTACGGCAACCTTGCCACCGAGGGCGCGGTCGCCAAGATCACGGGCAAAGAAGGCTTGCGCTTCTCCGGCCCGGCTAAGGTCTTTGACTCGGAAGAACTGACGCTGGAAGCCATCGAGCAGGACCGTGTCACCCACGGCGATGTGGTGGTCATTCGCTATGAAGGGCCGAAGGGCGGCCCCGGTATGCGCGAGATGCTCTCCATCACCTCGGTTATCATGGGCAAGGGGCTGGGCAAGAGCGTGGCGCTCATCACCGACGGACGTTTCTCCGGCGGGACGCACGGCTTTGTGGTGGGCCATATCACGCCCGAAGCGTATCTGGGCGGCGGGCTGGCGCTGGTGCGCGACGGCGACATCATCACCATCGACGCCGAGACCAACACGCTCAACGTGGACCTGCCGGACGACGAACTGGCGCGCCGCCGCGCTGCCTGGCAAGCGCCCGCGCCCAAGTTCACCAAGGGCGTGCTCTACAAGTACATGAAGACTGTGTCGTCGGCTACGGACGGCTGCGTCACCGACGCGTAGGGTCTCCTCGCCGGGGGGGCATGACAGCTTGAGGGTAATCGAGAGGGGGTAGTGGCGGCCCACCCGACGGCCCCCATTTTATATTTTGCCGGCAAGGGGCGAAGGAGCGCGGGCGGCGGCGGCCAGCCGGGATCGGTGACGGCGCGCCGGGCCGATCGGACGTATGGCCCAGCGCGTCGCCGCTGGAACTTGCGAGAGACCCACATGCCTCGGCGCAGTCTGCCGCGCGCCAGATTGACAGGCGTTTCGGGTCCCGCATATCATGGCCTGGGAGCGGCGATGCTGCGCTCTGCCATTCGGAAGAAAGGACCCACCCATGCTCACCTACTTTGCACCCGACGAGGCCGGGTTCTACCCGGACCGGCTGGCCCGCGCCACGGCTCTGCTGGACGACGCGGCGGCGCGCGGGGCCATCCCCGGCGCGGCGCTGCTGCTCGGTCGCGGCTGCAAGGCCGTCGCGCCGCATGTGTGCGGTCGCCAATATCTCACGCCCGACAGCCCGCCCATCCGCGACGACACGATCTTCCTGGTGGCGTCGGTGACCAAGCCGGTCACCGTGACCGCGGCGATGCTGCTGGTGGAGCGCGGCCAGATCATGCTCAACGACCGCGTGGCGGACTATCTGCCCGAGTTCGGCAACCGGGGCAAGGAAGCCATCCGCATCCGCCATCTGATGACGCACACCTCCGGGCTGCCGGACATGCTGCCCGAAAACGTGGAGTTGCGCCGCCGTCATGCGCCCCTCGCCGAGTTTGTGCGCGGCATTTACGCGTTGAATCTAGACTTCCCGCCGGGCAGCCACGTGCAGTATCAGAGCACGGGGCTGGCGGTCCTGGCCGCGCTGGTGGAGCGGCTGGCCGGGCAGAGCTTGCCGGACTTCTTGCGCCAGGAGTTCTTTGACCCGCTGCGGATGCACGATACCGGGCTGGGGAGCCACGGGCTGGACGAGACTCGCATCGCTCACGTCCGTGTGCCGCCGGAGCAGGTGGACGCCGATTGGGGCTGGAACCAGCCCTACTGGCGAGGTCTGGGCGCGCCGTGGGGCGGGCTGTTTACCACCGTGAGCGACTATTTCCGCTTTATGCAGCTCTTTGTCAACTGCGGCGAGTTTGACCGCGCCAGCATCCTCAGTCCGGCTACCGTGCGCGAGATGACGCGCGACCAGATCACCGACTTGGTCCCGCTTTCCCCTGAGGAGCGCCGCCGCCAGGTGTGGGGCCGCGTGTGGGGGCTGGGTTGGGCGATGGCGGGCCGCCGCGCCCCGGATGGCGGGCCGACCAACTTCGGCGACTTGCTTTCGCCCGCTGCGTTTGGTCACAGCGGCGCGACGGGCACGGTCGTCTGGGCCGACCCGGCGCGCGACCTGATCTGCGTGCTCTTTACGACCGAACCGGCGGCGACCACGAACGGGCTGCTGGGCCGCGTCTCGAACCTGGTGGCGGCCGCGGCGCGCGGCTAAGGCGCAAGTGTCATGTTGAGGAGCATTGCGACGAAGCATCCCGGCACGGCGGCAGGAGGGGATGCTTCGCTGCGCTCGGCATGACAGCTGTAGGCGCATGTTTGACAGCCGGGCGCGGGGGCGGTATCGTGGGGTGTGCGCCGTCTGTGGCGCGCCCATCTCAGCGACGCCTAGAAAGCGATCTTGACCATGACTCAAGACTTGTCCGGCCTGCGCGTGTTGGTCACCGCGGCCGCGTCCGGTATTGGCCGCGCCATCGCTACGACCCTGCTCAGTCACGGCGCGGCCGTGCACATCTGCGACCTGGACGCTGACCGGCTGGCCGCCATCCGCGCCGACTATCCCACGCTGGGCACGACCCAAGCCGACGTGGCCGCGCCGCCCGATGTGGACCGGCTCTTTGCCGCGGTGGAAGCGCACCTGGGCGGGCTGGATGTGCTGGTGAACAACGCAGGCATCGCCGGGCCGACCGGGCCGGTGGAGGCGTTGGCGATCGACGCCTGGGACCGCACGATGGCGAGGGGCTTCCCCGACCTCGCGCCGAGGATGGA
>CAYJQA010000039.1:0-2816 GCA_964372065.1 uncultured Litorilinea sp. | reverse complement strand
CTGGGACCGCACGATGGCGGTCAACATCAACAGCCAGTTCTACTGTGCGCGGCGGGCGATCCCGCTGCTCAAGGCCGCCGGCGGCGGTGCGATCGTCAACCTGTCGTCGGTCGCGGGGCTGTTCGGCTATCCGCTGCGCGCGCCCTATGCCGCCAGCAAGTGGGCGGTGATCGGCTTCACCAAGACGCTGGCGATGGAGTTAGGCAACGACGGCATCCGCGTCAACGCCATCTGCCCCGGCCCGGTGCAAGGGCCGCGCATCGACGGCGTCATCTCGGCGCGGGCGGCGGCGCAAGGCGTGGACTTTGACACCATGCGCGACAACTACTTGCGCCAGAACTCGCTGCATACCTTCATCCAGGCGCAGGACATCGCCGACCTGGTCCTTTTCCTGTGCAGCCCGGCCGGGCGCAAGTTCTCCGGCCAGGCGCTCGCCATCGACGGCAACACCGAGCATCTGCGCGTGTGAGACTCTCTCCCCTCTCCGCTCGCCATCTATACCGGAGTCGTTATGAAGATTACGAAGGCCCTCATTACCGCGGCGGGCCGCCGGCAGCGCACGCTGCCGCTGCAAACGCTGATTGACCGGGACGGCGTGGAGCGTTCCGTGCTGCATATCTTGCTCAACGACGTGGTGCAGGCCGGGGTCGAGGCCATCGGCGTGGTGGTGCGCCCCGGCGACGAGACGGCCTATGCCGAGGTCGCGGGCGACCACGCGGGGCGGCTGCGCTTTGTGCAGCAAGCCGAGTCGTTGGGTTATGGTCACGCCATCTTTGCGGGGCGCGACTTCGTGGGCGACGACCCCTTTCTGCATCTAGTGGGCGACCATCTCTATGTGCAGCGCGACGCGCAAAGCTGTAGCCAACGTCTGGTGGAAGTCGCGCAGGCCGAAGCGTGTACGGTGTCGGCGGTGCAGCCGACGCGCGAGAGCCTCCTGCCCTATTACGGGACGGTCGGCGGGCGGCGTGTGGCGGGGCGCGCCGACCTCTATCGCGTGGATCGGGTCATGGAAAAGCCGACGCCCACCGCGGCCGAACAGCATTTGGTCGTGCCGGGGCTGCGCGCGGGGCATTATCTCTGCTTCTTCGGGATGCACGTCCTCACGCCCACGGTGATGGAGATCTTGGCGCACCAGTTGGCGGCCGCGGCCGGGTCGCCGGACGGGACGCGCCAGGTGACGCTCTCGTCGGCGCTGGCCGAGTTGGCCGGGCGCGAGCAATATCTGGCGCTGGAACAGCAGAACTCGCGCTATGACCTGGGCGTGCGCTATGGGCTGCTCACCGCGCAGATCGCGCTGGCGCTCAACGGCCGCGACCGCGACGAGGTGCTGGCGCGGCTGTTGGAAATGCTGGCGCAGCGCGACCTGACCGGTGCGGGAAGGTAGCCGCGCGATGAGCGAACTGATCAGCATCATCACCGCGGCCGATCCCGCGGTCCGCAATCGCAGCCTGGATGCCTTCTGCCGTGGGGCTAGCGCCGAGCAACTCCTGGCCGAGTGTGCGGCGCTGGACGCGTTCCGCCGCCGCAGCGACAACCTGTATGAGCGCGTGCGGGCGCTCTTCTTCCTCTACGCCATCTATCGCTTTCACCTGCCCGCCAGCCTGCCCAAACAGGGGCCGGGGCTGGTCCCCTTTGAGGCCTACACCAATCTGCTCAAACGCCGCTTCGAGGAGGCCATCGACCTCTTTCTGGCGGCCCAGGCCGGCGGCGGCATGACCGACGCGCTGGCGAGCGGGCTGGCCGCCGCCTATCACCGGCTGGGCTTTCAGACGCTGGCCGACCAGGTGCGGCGCAGCGTGCGGTCCGTGCGCGGCAACCAGTGGATGTTCCGCATCGGCCACCCGGCGGACCATCCGCTGCGGGTGCGGCCCGAACTCTATGCCGCGGCCACCCGGCAGCGCGGGCTATTCCCGATTTTGCACGAGGCCACGCCCGTCCGCATGGACCTGTCGCACAGCGGCTGGAGTGACATCTTCTTCCTGGGCATGGACTTCCCCGAAGGCGCGCGGGTGCTCAACATCTCCGTGGACCTGAGCGTGCGCGGCAGCGGGAGCGGCGCGCCGCGGCCGCCCATCGAGACCTATTTCCGCGTGATCGACCAGCCCATTCTGCGGCTGATGAGCGTGGACCTGGGCGCGAGCGCCGAGATCACCAACTTGGCGGAGGTGTATGACTTTGCGAAGGATTATCTGGGATTGCTCAAGGCTGCGGTGATCGCGGCGGGGATCGTGCCGCCGGGGATGGAAGGGGCCGACCTGCCGCTGGCCGACCTGCTGGCGCGGCTGATTGCGCCCGGCTACGGCATCGAACTGGTCAGCCAGGTCAACGGCATCCCCAAGGGGTCGCGGCTGGCCGTCTCTACCAACCTGCTCGCCTCGTTGATCGCGGTCTGTATGCGCGCCACGGGGCAGACGCGCAGCCTCACCGGGCCGCTGGCGGAGGACGAACGGCGCATCGTCGCCGCGCGCGCGATCCTGGGCGAGTGGCTCGCCGGATCCGGCGGCGGCTGGCAGGATTCGGGCGGCGTCTGGCCCGGCATGAAGGTGATCCAGGGTGTGGAGGCGGGCGAGGGCGACCCGGAGTTTGGCGTGAGCCGGGGGCGGCTGCTGCCCAACCATCGCATCTTGACCACCGGCGAGGTCGGCCCGGCCACCCGCCAGTTGCTGCAAGACAGCCTGGTCATGGTCCACGGCGGCATGGCGCAGGATGTGGGGCCGATCCTGGAGATGGTGACGGAGAAGTATTTGCTGCGCGCCGAGGCCGAATGGGCCGGGCGGCAAGAGGCCATGCAGCTTTTTGACGCGATCCTGGGCCAT
>CAYJQA010000038.1:9107-17704 GCA_964372065.1 uncultured Litorilinea sp. | reverse complement strand
GCGCGGCACCGGGCGCAGTACGCCGGTGACGGCGCAAACCCTGGCGCGCATCGGTGATGGCGCGGCGCAGGCCGCCTATCTGCGCCATTTCCGGGCCGATGCCATCGTGCAGGACGCCGAGACGATCCGGCGCGCGCTGCTGGGCGACGCGGGCAAGTGGAGCATCTTGGGGCAGAGCTATGGGGGCTTCTGCGCCGTCCATTACTTGTCGGCCGCGCCGGAGGGGCTGCGCGAGGCGTTGATCACCGGCGGGTTGCCGTCACTCACGCGGCCCGTCGCAGATGTATATCGGGCTACCTATGCAACCTTGCGGGCGAAGAACGGGCAATACTATGCGCGCTATCCGCAAGATGCCGCGTTGGCCCAGCAGATTGCCGAACGGCTGGCGACGGAAGAGGTGCGTTTGCCCAATGGCGACCTGCTGTCGGTGCGGCGCTTCCAGCAGTTGGGGATGTCCTTCGGCATGAGCGACGGCTATGAAAAGGTCCACTATCTGTTGGAAGAAGCCTTTGTCGATGGGGCGCGGGGACAGGAGTTTAGCTACGCCTTCTTGCGCGGCGTTGACCAAAGCTTCGCCTTCGACACCAATCCGATTTATGCCCTTTTGCATGAGGCAGAATACTGCCAAGGCCACGCCTCACAGTGGGCCGCCGAGTCCGTGCGCGCGGAGTTGCCGGAGTTCAACTGGCGGCCCGGTTCCTCCCTCTTGTTTACCGGAGAGATGGTCTATCCCTGGATGTTTGACGAATATCAGGGCTTGCGGCCGCTCAAGGAGGCGGCGGAGCGATTGGCCGCGGAGGCAGAGTGGCCGTCGCTCTATGACGTGGCGGCGTTGAGCCGGAACCAGGTCGCTTGCGCCGCGGCCCTGTATTATGATGATATGTATGTGCCGCGCCAGTATTCGGAAGAAACGGCGGCGGCGATTGGCGGGCTGCGGGTCTGGGTGACAAACGAGTTTGAGCACAACGGTTTGCGCGCCGAGGGTGAGGCGCTGTTGGATCGCTTGTTAGCCATGGCGCGCGGCGGGTAACGGACCGCACCGCCGCTAAGAAACTGTCTGAAAAGCCTCGTCACGGCTGTCATGCTGCTCACGTAGTGGTGCGCAGCACTGCGCAGCGAAGCATCCCGGTGCGGCGGATGAAGGGGATGCTTCGGCGGGCGCCCCTTGGGCGCGGCCTCAGCATGACAACTTCCGGATCCTTTTCAAATAGCTTCTAAACGTTACCGGACGCGGCGCGCCTCATGCCTACCATGTGCTATCGGACGAGAGGGAACCATGCGGATCGGAATATCTGTTACGTCGAGTTACCAGGTCGCGGATGCGCGCGTCGGCGCGGCCTGGATGATCGAACGGGCGCAGGCGGCGGCCGCCGCCGGGCTGGACAGCCTCTTCGTGGGCGATCACCACGCCACGCCCACCCCCTATTACCAGAACACGCCCATCTTGGCGCGAATGCTGGCAACCTGGCGTAACGCGCCCGCCGGGGCGCTCTACCTGCTCCCCTTCCGGCATCCTGTCCTCTTGGCAGAAGAGATTGCGACCTTGGCCGCCATCGCCCCGGATCGATTCATCCTGCAGTGTGCGCTCGGGCACGGCGACCGGGAATTCGCCGCCTTCGGCATCAATCCGAAACACCGGCCCTCACGCTTCGAGGAGTCGTTGGATATCATGCGGCGGCTGTGGGCCGGCGAAACGGTCACCCATCACGGGCGTTGGGAGATTGAATCTGCCCGCATTTCTCCCACGCCGCCCGCCAAAATCGACGTGTGGATCGCGGCGCAGGCCGAACCCGCGCTGGAACGGACGGCCCGCCTGGGCGATGGCTGGATCGCCGCGCCGGGTCTTGTTCCGGCGCAGGCCAAACAGGACCTGGCCCGCTACCAGGGGTATTGCGCCACGCACGGCCGCGCACCCGGCGTCTGCGCCATCCGGCGCGACATCTACGTTGGCGAAAATCGCGCCGAGGCCGCCGCCACCGGCGGGAAAGTTGTCGCGGCGGGCTATCGTGGCTTTGCGCCCGAGGCGACGATCGTCGGCGATGTGGCGGCGGTAGCCGGCGCCTTCACCGAACTGGCCCAGGCCGGCTTCACCGACATCCTCGTCCGCAATCTCGTCCCCGATCAAGACAAGGCGCTTGCCTGTATCGCCCGGCTGGCCGCGGTCAAGGAACTGGTCGGTTAGCCCAGCCCACGAATACAGCTTCGGATACAAACGGCGAGTCCGGCGGGCTTTGGAGGTTCTCCAAGGAACCGCAACCTGCCGGACTCGCTTTGATCTCAGGGTATTCGCCTGGCGGCCAGACCTCAGCTACTCAACCGGCTCCCCGTGCGCGTCTACCACAACCACCTTGCCTAACTCCGCCAACTGGGGCCGGATCACCTCAGCATTGCCGACCACGACGATGACGGGCTGTTCGGCGTCCATGTACTGCTGGGCCGCGGCCTGGACCTCCGCGGCGGTCACTGCCTCAATGTTGGCAATGTAGTCGTCCGCGGTGTCCCACGGCAGACCGAGGAGATGGTTGGTCGCCAGCAGATTGGCAAAGGTCGCGGGCACCGCCGTATCCAGCAGGAAGTAGCCCGTCAGGAAACTCTTGGCGTTGCGCAACTCCTCCGCCGTCAGCGGTTCGGCGCCGATCCGCTCGATCTCCGCCAGAATCTCACGGATGGCCGCCCCGGCGACATCCTGGCCGAAGCTGCCGGTCACCACGAACGCACCCACATCTTGCAGCGCATCTAGCGTGCTGCGCACCCCATAGGTATAGCCCTTGTCCACCCGCAGGTTCAGGTTGAGCCGCGAGTTGAGCGAACGGCCGCCCAGCACGTGATTGGCCACGATCAGGGCAAAGCGATCCTCGGCGGCCCCCGTGATCGCCAGGTTACCCACGCGAATCGTGGCTTGGCCCGCATCCGGTTGATCCACCAGATAGATCACCGTGCTGTCGCCGCCGTTGATCTCCGGATAGTCCAGGTAGTCAGGCGTCGCGGCCGCTTCCCATTCGCCAAACAGCGCTTCAGCCTGGGCGCGCGCCGCGTCTTCGCCGAGATCCCCGGTGATGACCAAGAGCGCGTTGTTTGGTGTGAAGTATTCCGCGTGGAAAGCCGCCACGCTCTCCGGCGTCAGCGCGCCCATGCGCCCCGGTGTGCTGTAGAAGCTGTAGGGATGGTCGCCGAACGCAATGCGCTGAAACTGGCGCGCGGCAAGGATCGTCGGATCGCTGTCGTCAAACGTCATGCCCGAAATCAACTGCTCTTGCATCACGCCGAATTCTTCAGCCGGGAAGGTGGGATGCAGCGCGACGTCGGCCATGACATCCAAGAGAACTGCGTGCTGGAATGACGGGCCGGACGCCGTGAGGGTAACATACTCCGGTCCCGCGGTCGCTTCAATGGTGCCGCCTAGGCCCTCAATCGCCGCGGCGATGCCCTCGGCGGTGCGGGTCGTCGTCCCCTTGGTCAAGGTGGCAGCCAGCAGGTCGGCGACACCCTGTTCCGCCAGCGGCACGGCCGTGTTGCTGCCGCCCACATACAGCGACGCGCGCACCACCGGAGCCTTGTGCTGCTCGACCAACACCACCGTCAAGCCATTGTCCAGTTCAAAGGTGGCGAACGGGGGGAGCGCAGCATTGGCGGCGGGCAAGGCCGTGGGCGCTTCGGTCCGGCTAACCACACCCTCCGGGAGTCCGGCCAACGGGCCGGTCGCGGCGACCGGCTCCACCGCCACCCCTGGCCCGGTCGTGGTGATCGGCTCGCCTTCAGCCAGCACGAGGACGCTGGTCAGCGGCCGGTCGCACAGGTACTTCTGCGCCGCGGCCTCCAAATCCGCCACGGTCACGTCGCGATAACGCTCCAGGTCCTCCTGGAGATAGTCGGGCTCGTCAAAGGCAAAGGTGTAGGCGTGTAGCGCCTCGGCGGTTTGCAGCAGGTTCCCATAGTATTGGGTGAGCGTCTCCACTTCCAACTGGCTCTTGGCGCGAGCCAGTTCTTCGGCGCTTACACCGTCTTGCACAATCTTGTCCAACTCCGCCCGCAGCAGCGTTTGGGCATTCTCCACATCTTCCGGCGCGTCGACATACGACTCAAACTGGAACGTGTACGCGCCCAAAGTAGAGCTATCCAGGAACGCGTTGGCCTCGGGCACCAAGCCCGTTTGCACCAGATTGCGCTCAAAGCGGCTGCTTTCGCCGGTGCCCAAAATGGTTGCCAGCAGCGCCGCCGCCGGATAATCCGGGGCGGCCAGGCCGGGGCCAACGGAGACATAGAAGACGCCCGGTTGGTCGGCCAGCGGGTCGATCAGGGTCTCGGCATAGCCGATGCTGCACCCGGTCTCTTCGTCCACCGCGGCCACGGGATACTCTTCCGGCAGCGGGAAGTGCTCCAACACCGGCTGCACCGGCTCACCGGCCGGAATGTCGCCAAAATACGCCTCCACCAGCGCCTTGGTCAGCGTGAAGTCGATGTCCCCCACAATAGTGACGGTGGCGTTGTTGGGCACGTAATACTGCGCATGAAAGGCGATCACTTCGTCGAGCGTCGCCGCGCGCAGGTCCTCTTCACTGCCGATCACGGTGCGCTCATAGGGTGGATACCCATGAAAAGGGAGCGTATACGTGCGATTCCAGCCGACGCCATAGGCCGTGTTAAACAAGCGTTGGTAGAGTTCCTCGATCACGACCTCGCGTTCGGTCTCAAAGCCCTCCTGGTCCACCACCAGGGACCCCATCCGGTCGCTCTCAAGCCAAAGCAACAAAGGCAGTTGGTTGGCCGCCACCGCCGCATAGTAGACAGTTTCGTCAGAGTTAGTGTAGGCATTCGTCTTGCCGCTGCCTGTCCCAATGTCGGCCAGGTATTTCAGGTGTTCGCCCGCTTTCACATTGTCCGAGCTACGGAACATGAGATGCTCGAAGAGATGGGCAAAGCCCGAACGCCCTTCAGGATCATTGGCGCTGCCTACATAATAGGTCACAGCGACCAAGGCGACCGGGGCCGAGTCATCTTGCGCCAAGACCACGCGCAGCCCGTTACTCAAGGTTAAATCTCGAATGGGCAGCGTGTACTGGCGCAAATCGAGCGGCGGCACGGTCGCTTCCGTGGGCGTCTGCCGCCTGGGCGCGGCCTCCACAGAGACGACAGGCAATAGGCTGATGACAGCGATTGCCAACAGGGTAAGCATTCTCTGAACGAATCCCCGAACGTACATCGGTTTGGCCCCTCCTCCAGTGGCGCATGAACAAACAGACAGGATGCACTCAAACGGTCAAGGTGGATGGTGTGAGCGGCGCAGGTTTCGTCATATCCAGGTAATCGCAACGATTCGAGTACATGGGCCGGCGTCCTCCGCTGACAGGCAAGCCGGGAGCTTGGTGGCTCGCCTTGACGGCGCAGATCGACGACAAATCCGCCGTTCTACCGCATAGACCATGCGACCCTACCCGGCGGCGGTTGCAGAGCGGTACACATAATACTACAAGCGGTGCTCCTGTCCAGCACCGATTTGACTGAGGGTGCATTTCACGTTGGGGGCGACGCAGGTGACAGTCACCTACCGAGGAGGGTGGGATTTAACATAATCATCATTGTCGCGCTGACCTACACCTGTGGCATCCACGCCTCCTGCGGCGTTCGCGGCGTCGCGATAGTTGGCTTGCGGCCAATGAGCGTTTTGACCCCCGCGGAAACCGCTGGGTAGCGCGACTGCCTCTCGTGTACAGGAGCGCGTTATGTTAAATCCAACCCTCCTACCGAGGTGACTGTCACCTACCGTGCGGGCAAAACTCGCCCCAAGCCTGAATTGCACCCTTTGACTGACTGACAAACTCCGGGCCACCGCGTCCACGCCGCATCCCCGGCGCGATGATCAAACGGACGACCCGCGCCCGCGTCGAGGTCGCCGGCGATAAGTGTCCTTGGGGATGCAGTAGTTCTTCTGTTTGCGCCGTTGTGCAGCGTTTGCGTTATGGCAGCGGCAGGTCGCGGGCCATGAGATCGGCCACGCTCTCGCGGCGCTGCACCAGATGGGCGGTCCCGTCGGCCAGCCAGAGCACCGCGGGCTTGCGCGCCCCGTTGTAATTGCTGCCCATGTTGACGTGATACGCTCCGCTGGCGGGAACGGCCAGCAGGTCGCCCGCCGCCATTTCCGGCAGGGGTAGGTCTTCGATGAGCACGTCGCCGCTCTCGCAGTAGGGACCGGCGATCCAGGCCGGGCCGGTGGCGGGCCGCGCCGGGTCCGCGACGGGCAGCGCCGAGTAGCGCGCGCCATAGAGCGCGGGGCGCGGGTTGTCGGCCATGCCGCCGTCCACCAGCAACCAGCGCCGGTGGGGCGTCTCTTTGACCGCGCCCACCCGATAGAGCGCCACGCCCGCCCGCGCCACCAGGCTGCGCCCCGGTTCCACCTGGAGGCGCGGCAGCGGCAGATCACGCTCGGCGCAGCCCGCCGCCGACCGTTGGGCCATGAACGTGATGTAGGTGTCCAGGTCGGGATGGGGCAGTTCGTCTTCGTGATAGGCGACGCCCCAGCCGCCGCCGGGCGAAATGACCGCGGGCGTCCAGCCGTGGCGGCTGCGCAACTCCAACGCCAGGTCCAGCGCCAGGTCCAGCGCGGGGCCGATGGGCGACGGGTCGAAGAACTGCGACCCCTGATGGAAGTGCAGCCCGGTCACGGGCAGTTGCTGCATCTGGGCCAGCGCCACGGCCACGACCGTCTCGGTCGCGCTAAAGCCAAACTTGCTGTCGTGCTGGCCGGTCTGCCGGTAGGCGTGCGTATCCACCGCCAGACCGGGCCGCAGCCGCAGCCACAATTCCGGCAGGGTCGCGCCTTGGGCGGCCCGCGCCGCCAGCCGGTGCAGCTCGGTCAGGTTGTCCACGACGATGACGCTCGCCTGGGCCACCGCGGCGTCCAGGTCTTCGTCGCTCTTGTTAACGCCATGCACCAGGATTTGGGCGCGCGGGACGCCCGCGGCCACGGCGATGCCGATCTCACCCGCGCCGGTGCAATCCAGCCGGAAGCCCTGCCGCCGCACCCACTGGGCCGCGGCGACCATGAGCAGCGCCTTGCCCGCAAAGGTAACGCCTGCCGGACCGGGATAGCGCCGCGCCAACGTGGCGCGATAGGCGTCCGCCGCCGCGTCTAGGCTGGCTTGGTCGTAGAGATAGAGCGGCGTCCCGTCGGTCGCGGCCAGGGCCGCCAGGGCGCACCCGGCGACGGTGAGGGCCGGGCCGCGGCCGGTGTCCCGGACCGCGGTCGTGATGGGAAACAGAGGTAGGCGACGGTTGAACATGGCTGAGTCTTTCACAGGTTGGCGCAAAGCACCGTTGGACCGGCGCGGCGCGACTTGGACGGCTACCACGCGGCGACCGGATAGGAATAGGTGTCGCCCACCTTGACGCGGGTGACCCGGCCCTGGTCGTCCAGCTCAAAGACCATAACCTCGCTGTGCGACGAGTAGCCGTCGGGGGAAGCCATACGGAATCTGAGCTCGCCCACCGGGGTCAGCGTCACCAGGCCCCGCATGGGGTCCAGCAGCGACGGGTTGAACGCCACCAACTGCCCGTCGTGAATCAGGACTTGGGCATCACCCCAGAAGTTGCGATCGCGCCCCGTGTCGGGCGCCTGGTCCGCCGCCCCCCGCGGCGCGGCCGCGGGCTGGGCTGCTTGGGCCAATGCCGGCGCAAGCCACTCCATCGCCTTGTCCACAAAGGCGATCGGCTCGCCGTCGTCGGCGTTGGTCATGACGATGACCGCGACCTTCTCCGCCGGGGAGAGCAGCAGTTGGGTGCGATAGCCGGGCAGCGCGCCGCCATGCCCAAAGTAGGTCTTGCCCCGTTGGCGCTGGATGCGAAAGGCCAGCCCCCACCCGGCCTGCCACTCCGGTTCCAGCCAGTGGATGCGCTGCATCTCGGCCAGGGTGTGACCGGCGAGAATTTGGCTCCCGCCGGCCGGTCCGCGCCGGAACTGGAGCATGGCGAACCGGGCCAAGTCCTCGACGCAACTGGCGAGATTGCCCGCGGGGGTCAGCGCGCCGATGTCCACAAACGGGCTGATCGCACGGCTCAGGCTGCCGGGCAGCCGCCGCCCATAGCCCACGGCGAGATGCGGCGTGTCGGGTTGCGGCTGCACATAGGTCTGCGTCATCCGTAGCGGCGCAAGGATATGCTCGCGCACATAGGCGGCATAGGGCGCGCCGGAGACGGCCGCGACAATCTCGCCCGCCAACGCCAGCGCCACGTTGGAGTATTTCCACTGTTGGGCGACGGGCAGCGGCATCTGCTGGCCGGCCAACGTCGCGGCCAACTCCGCCGGCGTCGGGAAGACAAAATCGTTCCAGTAGGGCCGGCCCCCTTCGCGCGGGAGCCCGGCGGTATGCGTCAACAGGGCGCGAATCGTGATGGGCGGGCCGTCGCCGTCATCGCCGCCGATGTGAAACCAGGGCAGATGCCGGCGCACCGGGTCATCCAACTGAAGCTTGCCCGCGTCGCGCAACTGCATGATGGCCGTGGCAGTAAAGAGCTTGGAGATGGATGCAATGCGATAAACGGTTCGCTCATCCGCGGGGACTTGACGCTCCCGGTCCGCGTAGCCAAAGCCCTCGGTCCACCCC
>CAYJQA010000038.1:0-9097 GCA_964372065.1 uncultured Litorilinea sp. | reverse complement strand
CACCAATTCCTGATCATAGACCAGCCCGACCGCAATGCCGGGCAGTTCGCGATAGGCGCGTTGGGCCTCGACCCACGCGCGGAAGGCGTCGATCTGGAAACGCACATCGGGATGGGCAAGCAACGGGTGGGGCATGGGTGAGGTTCCTTTGTAACCTGGATAAGAAAGAGCGGGCGCTAGAGGATGACCAGTGCGATGCCGATCAGCGTCGTCAGCACACCGGCGGCGGCGACCGGCGTGGGCCATTCGCCCAAAAGCAGGATACCCAGCAAGATGCCGCCCGTCACTTCCTGTGTGGCGATGAGGTTGACCGCGGTGGCGCGGGTGCGGCGCAAGGCCGCGTTATAAAGCGTATGGCCCAACGCCAGCGGCAGCAGCCCCAACGCCAGCACGCTCCCCAGCGCGACCGGCGTGTAGCCGCCGGGGCTGTAGCTCCACGCGGCCAGGGGCAGCAGCCAGAGCGCGGCCACGCTGTAGACGCTGCCCGCATAGGCGAACAGGCTGTAGCGATGGCGCTGGCTGCGTCCGGCCACGCTGTAGAGGCCAAAGCAGACCGCGCTGCCCAACGCCAGCAGGTCGCCCACCAGCATCCGCCGCGTAAAGACCGGTTCAAAGCCCGCCAGCACGGCCACGCCCGCTACCGTCACGACCACGCCCAGCCACTTGCGCCGGTCCAGCCCCTCGCCCAGGGTCAGCCACGAAAAGAACGCCACAAAGATGGGCGCGGTATAGGTCAGCGCCAGACTGTGGGCGATGGTCGTATAGTTGAGCGAGGCGATATAGAAGCAGAAGTGCGCCGCGGCCACCAGGCCAAAAACGGCAAAGCGCGGCCAATCGTGCGGGGCGGGCAGTCGTTCCCGGCGGACAAGCGCCAGCCCCAGCACCACGACGCCCGCGGTGAGCAGCCGCCCGGCCGTAATCTCATAGGCGCTGAGACTGACGGCGGCCCAGCGTGTCCAAATGGGGCTGGTGGAGAAAAAGACGACCGCCACGCCGACCAGATACAGGCCGCGCGGATCGTCGGGCGCGCCGTGCGACCCCACATCCGCCGCCACGGAGCGCCGGAGCGGGCGGGCCACCTCGCTAGAGGCCGGCCGGTGTGATCGCGACGTAGATCAAACTCAGCACCATGCTGAAGACGATCAGCAGACTAAGAATGTAAAAGATCTTCTCGTTGCGCGAGAACTTCTTGCGTGGACTCATACTTATCTTTCTCCGGCGGGCATAGGCACGGGCCGCCCAGACGCGACCCGCCAAGCATTATAGCACAGCCGCCCGCCCGCGCCGATTCGCAGAGGCGCTCTCGATTTACACCAGCCGGTGAGGATGATAGACTTGGCGCATGACAACTCGCGGACAAGTCATGGGCACGGCAAGCCTGGCTGCGTTGACCGGCGCGGCGATCCTCGGCTATATCCTGTGGGCCGTGCCCCCCTTCTTGGCCGACGGCCGCGCCAACACGGCCGCATTGATCCTCTTTATCTTCGGCCTGCTGATGCTCGTCTTTGGCGTGGGCAGCCTGGTGAGCCTGGCGCTGCACCGGCGCTGGCCCGCGCTGGCGGGTGTCCGCGACCGGCGGCGCAGACCTGCGCCGTGGGTTGCGCTGCGTCAGGGCGCGCTGTTGGCGCTGGCCGTGGGCGTCATGTTGCTCTTGACCTTGCTGCACATGTTTGACCTGGCCTTTGCCCTGGTCACGCTGGTGCTAGCCGGGCTGGTCGAAGGCTTTTTCCAGAACCGGCAGCGCTAGTCCACAACCACCCGATACGCGTACATAGAAGGCGGCGGCGGTCCGGCGCGACGACGGCCGCTCTCTTGGTTCAGTGCGCCGGCATTTTCGCGCGGCTTGACAAACCGCCGGAAATGGTGACAATGGGCACACTCCCAGACGACATAGCTCTCAAGCGACGCGACATCCCCCGCCGATGAGGCACAGGAGGTCTACCGATGCGGACGCGCCAACGCCTACATCCAGCGATGCGGCTCGGCATCGTGCTCCTCTGGGCGCTGCTGCTGGGCGGCGTCCACACCTGGAGCAATCTACGCCCCGCGTTGGCCCTGGATGATCGGCCCGGCTACGACCGCTTCGCCGCGCAGATCGCCGCCCGCGGCCATGCCGCCGTGATCGTCGGGGTGGCCGTGCCCGGCTACGCTGTGGGGGTAGCGTCCACCCAGGAAGCGGCCATCGCCGACGCGCAGCAGGCGCTGCTGGCCCGCCTCGCCGCCTATGCTGTCTCCGACGTCACCACCTATCTCTATATTCCCCACCTCGCGCTGACCGTCAACAGCGTCGCCGCGCTGGACGCGCTCTACGCCGACCCGGCGGTGGTCGCCGTCGAGGAAGATATTCTCGTGGCGCCCTCGCTGTTCCAGAGCGTGCCGCTGATCAACGCCAACGACGCGCACCAACTCGATTATGACGGCACCGGGCAAACCGTGACGGTGCTCGATACGGGTGTGGACGGCACGCGGCCCACGCTGGCCGGCAAGGTGATCGAAGAGGCGTGCTATTCGGGCGGCAGCGGGACCTCGTTCTGCCCCGGCGGCGCGGCGAGTTCCACCGCCGCGGGGTCGGGCGTCAACTGTCCCACAACGATCGCCGGGTGTGACCACGGCACGCATGTCGCCGGGACCGTGGCGAGCGTCGCGCCCGGAGCCAACATCTTTGCCATCCAGGTCTTCTCACGTCTGGACGATGTGCCCGGCAATACGCCCTGCGCCGACGGTAACAGCACCAGTCCCTGTGTGCGCTCATCCGCCTCGGACATCCTTTCGGCGCTGCAACGCGTACAGCAGCGCGCCGCCACGCTCAACATCGCGGCGGTCAACATGAGCTTGGGCAGCGGGCAGTACACGACCTTCTGTGACGGCACCTTTACGGGGACTAGAGACGCGATCCAGGCGCTGCGCGCCATCGGCGTCAACGTAGTCATTGCCGCGGGCAACGACGGCTATCGCAGTGCGGTCAGTTGGCCCGCCTGTCACGGCGACGCCATCACCGTGGGCGCAACGACCAAAACCGACCAGGTCGCAACCTTCTCCAATGTGTGGGCGCAGACCAACTTCGTCTATGCGCCGGGCGTCAACATCTATGCGCCGGTCCCCGGTGTCATCAATACCGTGCCCAAGCAGGGCACGTCCATGGCCGCGCCGCACGTGGCGGGCGCGGTAGCGGTGCTGAAACAAGTGTTGGCCGCCGACGACCTGCCAGCGGCCAACGCCATCAAGAACGCGTTTCTCGCCTCGCCCAGCGCGATCGACGACCAGCGCCCCGATGGCGTCGTGGACAACAAACCACGCCTCGACGTCTACAACGCACTCTGTAACCCGGTCATCCTCTCTTGCGACGCCGACGACTTCCGCACCATTCTGCTCAATCAAACGCTCAACGGGACGATCGGCAGCACCAGTGACCGTGACCTCTACGCCTTCAACGGCGTGGCGGGCAACCGGCTCAGCGTGGCCATGAACCGGCCGGGCGGGACGGTTGACCCATACCTGGAGTTGATAGACCCCAACGGCGTGCGCGTGGCGCTCAACGACAACGGCGGCGGCGTCAACGCGCTCATCAACGGCTATCTGCTGCCCATCACCGGGCGCTATACGATTGTCGCGCGCAGCACCAACTTCACCCTGGGCGCGTATACGATCGCCACGTCGCAGCAGGCGATCCAGGTGTTGAACCCGGTGCCGGTCCTGTCTGCGCTGTCACCCTATCAGGCAACCGGAACTCTGGTCAGTTCAGCGGGCTTCTGGACCCGTATCTACGGTCAGAACTTGCAGCCCACCACCGAACTCTATCTGAACGGGTCGCCGCGCCCGCGCGCCTACACCAGCCCCACGCAGATGTGGATTTGGCTGTACGGCAGCGATCTATATCTCCCCTGGCCGCGCACCGCGTTGGTGCAGGCGCGCAACCCCGCGCCGGGCGGCGGCTACTCAAACTATCTGGCGTTCAACATCACCTACCCCACGTTGGGGACCAGCGAATTGGTCGCGCCGCCGCCCGCCAGCGTGGTGGAGACGGGCGTCAAGACAACCTTTGTCATTAGTTGGACTGCGCCGCTCACCAAGACCGTGAGCGTCACCGACACCATGACGGTCCCGGTCACCAGTTGGCGCAGTATGCAATCCATGGACCTGCGGCTGCGCGATCAGGCGGGCAACGTCGCCGCTTGGATCCGCGTCTACGAGCGCCCCGGCGACGCCAGCGTCTACCGCCTGCTCAACGGCGCGGAAACCAGCGCACAGGTCACGTCGACCATTCCCTTCAGCGGGACGCTGCTCCCCGACGAAGGCTTGCCCGGCGACCTGCGCGACCTGGTCATCACCGACACGGTGACGCTCCATCTGGCCGACAGCGCCTTCAAGGGGGCGGGCCTGACCGCGGTGATGACGCCGGTCGTGACCTTTGGCCCGGCTGCCGTGGGGACCTACGCCATCGAGTTCCGCGTCGACGACGAGTTCGGCCAGGTCCAGGATGACGACGTGCTGGGCGAGATCGCCATTGTCCCGCCGGGCTGTCTCGCGCCGGTGACAGGCGTTACGCTCGCCGGCCCCGCCACCGCGACCGTGGGCGTCGACACGGCCTACACGGCGGCGCTCACGCCCGTCGCGCCCACCCTGCCCTACACTATCACGTGGTCGCCGGAACCCCAGAGCGGGCAAGGCACGCCCAACGCGGTCTATCGCTTCGACGCGGCCGGGCAGCCCTTTGTCTCCGTGGCGGTGGATAATTGCGGCGGCTTTGTGGCCGACCTCAAGGCCGTCCAGGCCGGCACCCAGGCCGGGCCGGACCTGGACATCACCAAGACCGCGCCCGCCACGGCGCTGGCCGGTGAACCCCTCTCCTACACGCTGACCATCGTCAACCGCGGCGCTCAAACGGCCACCGATCTGCTGGTGACCGACGTGGTGCCCGCGGGCGCGGTCCATGTCCAGGGCGGCACATTGGGCGGCAACACCGTCTTTTGGGTCCTGCCTAGCTTAGGCGGTTTCGGCCAGACGGCGCAGGTGAGCTTTGCGGCGAGCGCCACGCAGACCATCACCAACACAGAATACTTCGTCACCGCCATCGGCGGCCTGCGCGCCGACGGGACCGCGCCGGTTGTCACGCGCATGGTGGACGCCCAGACCGTCCTCACGCCGCTGGCGCAAAGCGCGCTGGCCTACCCCGCCTCCCCCGGTGAGTCTACCTTGATCCAATTCCCGCCGGGCACGGTCGCCGCCGTCAGGACCCTGATCGCCGACGAGCTGGCCGCTCCCAGCGCCGCGCCGCCATCCGGCCAGGTCTGGGCCGAGCGCGCCTTCCGATTGGCAGCCTACGCCGGCAACCAGCCCGCGCCGGGTCTGGCCCTGGGCGAAGCCATCTCCACCACGCTGAGCTATGCGCTGGGAGACTGCCCGGCCGTGGACGCGGCGCAGACCCAGGCGGACGCCGCCACCCTCTACTATCGCGACGGCGACGCCTGGAGCCAGGCCGGTCTGGCGTGCGCAGCCCAGGGGACGAACACAGTGGTCTGCCGCTGGGACGCGCCCAAGCTGACCGAACTGGCCCTCTTTGCGCCGGCAGCGACTCCTGTGCTCAGGTTGCCTTCCCTCCACAACCGGTCGGGGGTGGACCTGGCGGCGGCCATCGGCGGCATCCTGGTCAGCGGCGACGCCTACGCCGTGGCCTTCACCACCAGTGGCTTCACGCCATCCATCACAGGCAACCATGTCCATTTCTTCTATAACACGGTCCCGCCCGAGCAGGCCGGCGCGCCGGGAACGGGGCCGTGGGCGGTCTATGCGGGCAGCAGTCCCTTCACGGGACTGCCGGTCGTCAATCGGCCCGCGGCAGCCACGCAGATCTGCGTGCTGGTCGCCAACGTCGACCATACGGTGATCCAGGGGACCGGCAACTGCTTCGATATCCCATAGCGCGGGCCGGCCGCCGCTCCCAGATCAGTCGTCATTCGTCAGGCATTCGTCGGCCAATAATTACGTCGTCTGTAGTAGACTCACGAGTTAAATGCGTGTATGATCGGTGGTAGACAAACAGTTTGTGCGGCACGCGTGCGCGCGTTAGGCCCTGCACCGGTATAGCAGGGCTTGGGCAAGACGGAGGGCGGTCATGGGTGGATGGCGCTGGCTAATGGAATGCCGGGGCTGGGACGATCAACAGCTTGCGCGGGGGCGAGTTCTCACCACTGCGCAGGATGTGCTGGTCTATTTCGGCGCGCCGCGGGTCAAAGTAGTCGCCGACGCTAGTGACGTGGCGGCGCTGGAGCAAACCGCCCAGGTCAAGTTCGCCGACGCGCTCAAACTGGCGCTGGAGGCATTTGCCGCCGGTCGTCAACAAGAGCCGGTCGGCGGGCAGCTCACGCCCCTGGACGTGATTCTGGCCGCGCCCCAAGAACATGGTCTCCAGGAGACGACGCCCCGCTCAGCGGCGGCGCTGCTGCGGGCCTATTTGGCGTCCGACAGCGACGCCGAAGTCGTGCTGCTCACGCCCGCCACGGCTCACCAAAAGAAGTATCATTCCCTACCCGGTCTGGGCGAGAGCTTGACCGACAACTGGGTATTTCGCATCCGCCTACCCAACACCTTCGACCGGCTGATCTGGTCGGTGGTGGATAAGCTCGGCCAACGCCCGACCTACTGCTACGTCTCCGCCTAGCTTCACCCAATCCGGTAGACTGACGGACGGCGCGTGTACCGCGTGCCGTCCGTTTTCGTTTGCGTCCCCCGCCCACGTTCTTCCGGCTCTTCTCTTTGCGCCTTAGCGTCGTTGCGTGAACCCTCCCGCTCCGCCCCGGCCGCGAGTTGCGCGACAGCGCCGCCACGGTGACAATACGGTAACAGGTGGCCGACGCCTGCCCGTACCGTTCGCAAGCCGCAACCCATCCGCACCACCGGAGGAAGCCCATGAGCAAGCCCTTACGCACCGCCATTCTCGGCTGCGGCAGTTTTGCCGTGCGCCATGCCGATATTTTGGTCAACCTGCCGGACGTCGAACTGGTGGCCTTCTGCAACCGTACCCCGGCAAAAGCCGAGCAGTACAGCCAGCGGTACACCGGTGGACGCGGCCAGGTCTTCACCGACCATCGCGCGATGTTCGACACGATGGACCTGGACCTGGTCTATATCAACCTGCCGCCCTTTGCCCACACCGACCAGGTGATGGTCGCGGCCGAGCATGGGACGCATGTCTTTATCGAGAAGCCTATCGCGCTCGACAGCGCCCAAGCCTGGCGCATGGTCGCAGCCGTGGAGAACGCGGGCGTCAAATCACAGGTGGGCTTTATGTTCCGCTTTGGCGCGGCGGTGGAGCATCTCAAGCAGGCGTTGGATAGCGGCGAGGCCGGGCCGCCGACCATGATGCTGGGGCGCTACTTCTGCAATAGCCTGCATAGCTGGTGGTGGCGGCAGCGCGACAAGGCGGGTGGGCAGATCGTAGAGCAGGCAATCCACCTCTTCGACGTGATGCGCTATTTGCTGGGCGAGCCGCGCACGGTCTATGCCACCTGGGCGAACTTGCTGCACCGCGACGTGCCCGACTATACCGTGGAGGACGTGAGCAGCACGGTCGTCACCTTTGCCAACGGCGCGATTGGGACCATCGCGGCCACCAACACTGCGATCCCAGGCCGCTGGTTGGAAAGCTACTGGGTGGTGACACAGCGGCTCACCGCCGAGTTCCAGAACTCCAACAACGCCACCTTTGCGCGCACCGACCGGCCCGGCGACGTGGCGCTGGCCGTAAGCGCCCAGACCAACACCTACCTCAACGAGACGTTGGATTTCCTCGCGGCCATCCGCGACGACCGCCCCACCCGCACCCCCATGCGCGAAGGCGCGCTGAGCCTGGACCTGGTGCTGGCCGCCGCCCGCTCGGCGGAGACCGGCCAGCCCGTCACGCTCGCGCCGGTGAACGGCTAGGCAGCGCGGCTGCGCTACACAGCTAGAATAGAACGTCCCTGCCCGGTTGGGCAGGGACGCTTTTATCTACGCTTGGGTCTTCACCCGGTGACTAGCGGACCGGGCTGGCCCCGCCAAGACGCCGCGTGCGCCGCTGGGCATTTTGGGCCGGGGCGCTGTAAGCAGCGCCATTACTGGAGGCGCTACCTTGCGGCCGGGGCGCGCTGCCCTGCGGTCGCGGGGTGTTGCTGGTCGGCCGGGGGGTGTGGCCGGAGCGGCGCGACTGCCCGCCGCCGCGACTCGACCGTCCCGCCTGCGCGGCGCGTCCCAGCGGCATGACAAACCCGCCGTAGTCGAAGCCTTCCAGTTGGCGGCGATCCAGCGGCGCGCCCAAGACTTTCTCGATGGCCGAAACGGTCGGTTCGTCCAGGTGGCCGCTAAAGGTAAACGCCTCGCCGGTGTGATGGGCGCGGCCGGTACGTCCAATGCGGTGGGTATAGGCGTCCACCGTATCGGGCATGTCATAGTTGATGACATGCGAGATCTCGGTGACGTCGATGCCGCGGGCCGCGATGTCGGTGGCGACCAGAATGTCTACCCCGCCCGCGCGGAAGTCGTTGATGGCCTTATTGCGTGCATTCTGCGCCATGTTACCCTGCAACTCGGCGACGCGCAGGTTAGCGCGTTCTAGGTCCGCCGCCAAATTGCGCGCGCGGCGCTTGGTGCGCGTAAAGACCAGTACGCGCTGCGTCTCAAACCGGTCAAGCATGGCGAGCAGCAGCTTGGTCTTGAGGTTCTCCGGCACAGGATAAAGCGCGTGCGAAACCGTCTTGGCCGGGGCAATGATGTCCACCTGGACGCTTTCGGCGTCATGCAGAATCTCGTTCGCCAGCCCGCGGATCTCGTCGGGCATGGTGGCGGAGAAAAAGAGCGTCTGGCGCTCCTGGGGCAGTTGGCGCAGGATGCGGCGAATGTCGGGCAGGAAGCCCATGTCGCACATGCGGTCGGCCTCGTCCAAGACGAGCACTTCCACATTGTCCAGGTTGATGTTGCCGTCGCCCATGTGGTCGAGCAGACGACCGGGGCACGCGACGATGATCTCCACCCCGCGACGCAGCGCGGCGACCTGGCGCTCTTTGCTGACGCCGCCATAGATGGCGACGCTGCGGATGCGCGTCTGGCTGCCCAGCACCTTAGC
>CAYJQA010000037.1:0-17848 GCA_964372065.1 uncultured Litorilinea sp. | reverse complement strand
GTTCTGAGCGCACCCATGACCACACCGCTCCTGCAGGTCATCGACTTGCACAAGTCCTACGCAAGCACAACCGTCGCGCTCGCCGGCGTCAGCCTGGACGTCGCGCCGGGCGAGATCGTCTGTCTCCTGGGGCCTAGTGGGTGTGGCAAGACCACGCTCCTGCGCATCGTCGCCGGGCTGGAGACAGCCGATCGCGGTCAGGTGCTCTGGAACGGCCAAGACCTCGCGCCGGTCCCGGTCCACCGCCGCGGCTTCGGCCTCATGTTCCAGGACTTTGCGCTCTTCCCCCACCGCACGGTGGCCGAAAACATTGTCTTTGGGCTGCGGATGGCGGGCTGGGAACGGAGCCGCATGGCGGCGCGTGCCGCGGAGATGCTGGACCTGGTGAATCTGCCCGGCTACGGGGACCGCACGATCTTCGCCCTCAGCGGCGGCGAGCGCCAGCGCATCGCCCTGGCGCGCAG
The DNA here is from genome assembly GCA_964372065.1 of uncultured Litorilinea sp. Lineage (GTDB taxonomy): Bacteria > Chloroflexota > Anaerolineae > Caldilineales > Caldilineaceae > QEUY01. Next base: position 17,384 of record CAYJQA010000037.1, on the reverse strand, counting down.
CCTTGCGCCCGGCCCTGCTCTACTCATGCTCGATGAGCCGCTGGGCAGCCTGGACCGTGTCTTGCGTGAGGAATTGGTGGAGGAACTGCGCGCAATCCTGCGCCGGACGGGCGTGACTGCACTCTATGTCACCCACGACCAGGAGGAAGCGTTGGCCCTGGGTGACCGCATCGCGATCATGAATCACGGACAGATCGAACAAATCGGCGCGCCGGAAGCCGTCTACCGGTCGCCGCGCTCCGCGTTCGTGGCGCGCTTTCTGGGCTTCTCGAACTTGCTGCCGGCCCGGCGCGCCCTCAATGGCGCGACGACAACGCCGCTCGGCGACTTTCCCATCGCCTTCCCGCCTGGGGCTACCCACAGCAGCCTGCTCATTCGGCCGGAAGCCGCACGCCTCGCGGCGCCGGCCTCGCCGCTCCCGTTCGGCGTGAGCGCCATCCCCTCCCGGTCAAACGCGGTCTATCTGACGGCGCGCCTAACCAACGCCACCTACCACGGCGACCACTATCGCGTACAGTTGGAAGTGCCCACCGCCGCCGCAGTGCGCCTGGCCTTCCGGCTGCCCGCCTATCAGCGTGGCGACGAACCGGCTGCGCTGTTCGCCAACGCGCTGCCGCCGCTCGGCTCACCCATCACGCTGACGCTGGCGTGCGACCTCGTCGCCTGGCTGCCACCGGAAGTGGACGGCGACGCGCGCGCTACCTAATGGGACAGCGCGGCCAGTGGCGGCGCGCCCAGCACCCCGGCCAACTTCTCCGCGCCCGCGCGGTCGGTCATGGCCAAAACCTCGTCGCCCTCCTCAAACCGCACCCCGCCGCGCGGCACGATGACTTTGCCGCGGCGGATGATGCCGGCAATCACGCACTCATCGGGCAGGGCAAGGTCTTTGATGGCCTTGCCGATCGCCGCCGAGCCGGCCGGGATAATCTCCTCCACGAGCAAGAACTGCCCGCGCCGCAGCTTGAGCAACGTCATCATGTCGCCGAGCGACATCTCCTCCACGATCAAACCGGCCATGACCGCGGCCTGATTGAGCGCCACATCCACGTGGAACTTCTCGTCAAAGAGCCAGGCATCGCGGGGGTTGTTGATACGCGCGATCACGCGCGGCACGTTGTACTTCGCCCGCGCCAGATAGGCCAAAGCCAGATTGTCGGCGTCGTTGGACGAGCACAGCGCCACGACATCGGCCTCGCCCAGCCGGACGCGTTCGAGCAGCTCCGGATCGGTCGGACGCCCCTCAAAGATCACTTCGGTCGGCAACTCGTGATGGAGCAGCCGCAGAATCTCCGGCCGGTGCTCGACCATGCGGACACGATGGCTCTGGTCCAAAAGCAGCGTGGCTAATGTCGCGCCTAAGCGCCCACCCCCGATGATTACGACGAACAAGGTCCCTCCTTGGCCCCCAACACGCCTTGCAGCCGAGCCGCCTCAGCCTGGGACGCGCTGACAATGACGGTATCCCCGGCGGACAGCGCCATGTCGTCGGACGGCAACCGGCTATGTCCCTCATGCACCACCGCCGCGACCACCCCGGTGAACGCCCGCGTCGCGTCGCGCAGCTTGACGCCGTCGCAGTTCGCGGCCACCGTCACTTCTGCCAGCACGACGTCGCCGTCACCCAGCGCCGTTGCGGCGGGCAGCGTGCTTCCTACCAGCAATTCGGCGAAGCGATCGGTCCCCCAGCCGACGGAGCTGACGGTCTGATGGCCGAACGCGGCGTGCAAGGGCAGCCAGGTCGGGTCATACGAGCGCACGACCACCCGCGGCACGTGGTAAACGGTCTTGGCGATATGCCCCAACACCGCGTTGAGGGAATCCGAGTTGGTCAAGATTGCCATCGCATCCGCGGTTTCGATCCCCGCATTGACCAGAACGTCGCCGTTCAGCGCGTCTGCCTGTACATAGTGACCGCGAAAGTCGCTATCCAGATTGTGGAATGCCTCCGGGACAACGTCAATCACGGTGACGATGTGGCCGGCGCGCGCCATTTTGCTCGCCAATAGTGCGCCGGCCCTTCCGCAGCCTACGACAATCAGACGCATATTAGTGTCTCTCTGAGTCTTCTTCGATCAGATAAGGGACATCGGTGATCACGATGCCGGGGCGGAACATGAGCGCCGCCCGCAGCCAAAACGCGGTCTGCGTGTGCAGCGCATTCTGCCACCACCGCCGCGGCACAAAGCGCGGCACCACCACGGTCAGGATCTCGTTGGTCTCCTGGACGGCGATGATCTCCTCAATATAGGCAAGCAGCGGCTCGATCAAGCGCCGGTACGGTGACGTGAGGATGACCAGCCGTGTGCCTTCGCCCCAGCGCGCCCACTTGGCCCGCAACGCCTCCTCGTCTTCCGGCGAGAGGGCCACATAGACCGCCGTAACGTCGTCCGTAAGGCTGCGCGCATAGCGCAGCGCCGCCAGCGACCCCTGGTGCAGACCGCCGACGGGCACAATCACGCGGTGCCGGCGCACGCGCGTAGGCGCGCGATAATCTTGCAGCGACAGCCGCTTCGCCAACGTGCGGTAGTGGTGATGGATCATGAAGAATATGCTTACCAGAACAGGCAGCATGATCAGCACAATCCACGCTCCGGAACTAAATTTGGTCATCGCGAAGACCACCATTACGACGGCCGTACAGACTGCGCCAATCGCGTTGATAATCATCTTGAGTCGCCAGCCCTCTTCATAGCGCAGTGTGGAGCCGTGCTCCTTAACCTCCTCACCGGGCTTCAGGCGTCCGGCCTTCCACCATCGGCGTGCCATCCCACTCTGCGAAAGGGTGAACGAAAGGAATACACCAATGGCGTACAAGGGGATCAGCGCGGTGACGCTGGCGCCAAAGGCCGCAATCAGCGCACAGGCGATGAGCGCCAGCGCGATGATGCCGCGCGAGTAAACCAATCGGCTCCCACGATAGGTGAGTTGTCTTGGCAAAAAGCCGTCACCTGCATGGAGCGCGCTTAACCGTGGGAAATCGGCAAAGGCCGTATTCGCCGCCATGATCAGGATCAAGGTTGTGGCGGCAATTGTAAGCAGATACAGAACGTTGCGGCCGCCGAGCGCCGTGCGCGCCAACTGCGAAACGACCGTTTCGGTTTCCGACGGAATGGCGTGAATCTGCCCGGCAAGGAACGTGATCCCCAGAAACAACGTGGCCAGGATGAACGCCATCCACATAAGCGTGATCGCCGCGTTGCGGCTGCGCGGCTCCTTAAACGCGGTGATGCCATTGGATACCGCCTCGATGCCCGTGAGGGCGGCAGTACCGCTCGAGAACGCATGTAGAATAAGAAACAAGGTGACGGCACCAAAGGTCTGCTCGACTTCGAGAGCAGGCGGATCCAGAACCGGCGGCAGCCCACCGCTCAACCACCGCACAAACCCTATGCCCACGGTCACATACATCATGGCGACAAAGAAGTAGGTCGGCACGGCGAACGCGAGACCGGATTCTTTCACGCCGCGCAGATTGATCAGCATGATGAAGAGCACCAGTACCACGGCGATTACCACGCGCAGCCCGTAGAGCGTCGGAAACGCGGACACCAACTGCGCCACGCCTGATGACACGGACACCGCCACCGTCAAGACATAGTCGGTTAGCAATGCTGCACCGGCCGTTTGCGCGGGCAGCTCTCCCAAATTGTCGCGCGCCACAATATACGCGCCGCCGCCGCCGGGATATGCATGAATCGTCTGCTGATATGAAATGGTGACGACTGCCATCAGCGCCACGATGGCAATCGCGATGGGGAAGGAATACCCAAACGCGGCAGTGCCCGCCATCGCCAAGATGATGAGGATTTCCTGCGTGGCATAGGCCGTGGACGAAAGCGCGTCCGACGCGAATACGGCAAGACCGACCACCTTGCCGATCGCTTGGTGCGCGGCATCGGCCGACGAGAGGGGACGGCCAATCAATACCCTTCGCCAGTATTCGGTGCGCGGTGTTCCGGCTACCCTGTGTAACCCCGGGATATCCTCCTCATGCTCATGCAAATGATGAAGAACCTCGGGCGACTGCGCGTCTTGCACGCCCATGCACACCACTCCTGCCCGCTTGTCGGGCTATTCCGCCGCCACGCTGCGCGCCAACCGTGCGCTATTCCAAGCCTGCCACTCTGAATTCGTATGGATGACCAACGTGGGGACCTTCACGGCCTGGGAGATCAGTTCTGCCAGGTCCTCCATATATATCGCGCCCGCTGCCGGCGTCAACTGGTGCGCGCCCACGATCAGCAAGTCGGCCGGTGCGTTGCCCGCTGCCCCCGCACAAACGGCCTGCAGTTCGTCCAAGACAATGCCGGCGCGCACTTCCACTTTCACGGGCACACCGGCAGCACGGACCAGTTCCTCGGCCTGCGTGACACTCGCTACAGCCGGGTCCATTCCGCTTAGCCCGTTGCGCCGCAACGACGCCCAATATTCCGCCAGGGTCACAAAAGTCAGCGGCAACTGCGACACCACATGGACGAGCGTGATCATCGCGCCGAAGGTCTTGGCCAGCAAGATCGCCAACTGTACATCCTGCTCGGTCTGCGGTCCCCCACTGACACCGACCACGATGCGGCGCAGCGCCCGCGGATGTCCGCGCGCCACCCAGACAGTCGCCGGGGCCAGATGCACCAGGTGGCCCACGCGCGACCGCAGTAGCGACCGCAGCAACATGCGGTGATCGGCCAGCGCCGCCACCACCAGGTCGTAACGCCGCTTGGCGCAGACCGCCGCCACCTGTTGGGCCAGGGAGCCGCTTGCCCGCACCGCCCGCACCGGTGCGGGCGTCAAATCCTGCCACGCGGCCGGATCGGTTACGCCGTCACTGACCAGTAGGTCGAGTTCAGCGGCGAACTGCATACATAGCAGCGCCACCGTGTCATACGCCACCTGCTCTTGATTTTCGTCGAAGTATACCAGGACTTGCATTGTTGGCCTCGAAGCGACTGTCTGTACGAACGAATTACCATAATAACAGGATAATCGGGATACCCACACTCAGCGCCACCGATAGCAGCAGCGTCCACCGATTCGCCAGCGTTAGCTCCAGCACGCGGTTCATCAGGCGTTGATAAGTTGGATAGAACGCGCCAAGTATCAGCAGTGAGAAGAACGAAACCGTCACAATCTCCACAATTACGATCGTAAACGCGCGCGGTGCGCCGATCAACAGGGCGGCCACCAACGTGTCGATGAATGTGGTGATATTCGCGCCCATGATGTACGGGACAATGTTCTCACGTCGGACATAGCCGCGCGTCGCCAACGGGACTAACAGGGACAGCGAAACCGATACGGACATGGTCAGGGCCGTAAAGCCCGCGCCGACCGCAAACATGATCCACGGACGATAGACCGCGTTCGCGAGATTGGAGAAGCGTGAGCCTCCCGCGTCCACCGACGGCAGCGCCTGGTCAAACATGCGAAACGCCGTTAGCAGGGTCAGTACACCCACCGCGAAGAGCGCCCAGGCGGGCAGCCAGGCGTTCGCCAGGCTCACAATTGGCGTCACCACAATATCGATCACCGACCCCAGGCCGGGCGGCGCGCCCAGATGCACCCCGTCCAGCCATCCACATTGGAGGAGAATCACACCCAACCCCAACGCCGGCACATAGATGGTCGCCGTCACCAAGAAGGCAAGGACGCCGATGGCGACGCTGGCAACCCGACGTTGGCCGCGCAGGTAATAGAGGAAGCCCACCAGTAGGACAATAAACGAAGCGCCCAGCCGTGACCCGGTCATCATCCCCAGCGCGGCCACGTCGCTGATCGCGCCGCTGCTGTACAGCGTGAGCGAGATGGCCGCAATCGGCGAGCCGCTGAGCACCAGATAGGCCCCCAGCCAGCCAAAGCCGACCGCTTGCCGCAGGCCGCTCACCCGCAGTTGGGTCAAGACCGGCGTGAGGTCGTGCGCCGCCGTCTTGAGAAACTCCAGGGCAAGAATGAACAGGGCCAGCCCAGCCAGGACCAGCACCGCCCGCCATATGCGCTTGGCTACCATGTGGCCCAATGCATGTTAGGGAACCGGGACCAAGAGTGTCTGCTGGCTGGTATTGGCAGCCGCCCAGGCTTGGGTCCCGTCATCCAATTCCACATACCACCAGACGATGGTATCGGAATCCCCCGCCGTCATGCGTGGTCCGCCCACGATGGTCGCCACATCGCCCGCACCCATCGTGCCGATGATCTCACCGGCGTCAGCCCCCGGCTGGCTACGCAGGGCCAACTGCAGCCCCGGCGTCATCTGTACCTGCACCCCAATGCGTAGCTCCGGCTGCGCGTTCCGGCTGGTCGGGAGGTCGCCGCCGTCCGGTACGCCGGGGATAATGGGTGTCGGTTCCGCGCTCGCCGCGCCGGACGTGGCCGCGGCCGCCTCCCGTGTGGCGCCCGCGGTCGGTGATTGCGCTGGCTGGCGCGCACCGCGCGACTGCATTTGGGCCACGCCGATCCAGAGCAGCGCCGCCAACGCCAACGCCGCGACGCCTGCCGCCGCGGGGGTGCGCCACCGCTCCAGCCGGATCGGCAGCGGCCGTGCGCCCACCGGTGGGAGCCGCACCTCCATCTCCTCGCGCACCTGGATCGTCTCCAGAATCCGCAGTGGCACCGGATCGCCGCCTAAATAGTGGTCCTGCAAGACCAAACGGGCTTGGCGCGTGGCGGCCTCCTCCAGATGCGCAGGCAGATTGTCGTAGAGATGCAGTTCTGCGCGCACCGGTTGGCGCGTGCGATCCAGCAGCACCAGCAGCCCGGCCACCGGCCACTCCTCGACATCCGTAATGTCGTAGTAGTCGGCCGCGATGGCCTGGTAATGCTGCACGCTACTCGCCCGTCCGGTGCTATCACGTGACAAGGGGGAATACTCAGCCGTGGTCATGGGCTACCTCATGGCGCGCCGCTGTCGGGAGAGGCTCGAACCGGATTGCCAACTAGTAAGCGCCGATCTCACGCAGCCGGTCATCGCTGATGCCAAAATGATGGGCCACCTCATGCAGTACCGTCGTCCGTACTTGTTCCCGAATCGCCGCCTCATCGCCGGGCGGACAAACCCGCAGGATAGGTCCCCGGAAGATCGTGATCTGGTCCGGTGGGACTAGCCCATAAGAATGCGTGCGCTCGGTCAGAGGCACACCCTCATAGAGTCCAAGCAGCAGGTTCCCACGCGGCGTCCTGGCCGCGGCGCGCTGCGCCGGGCTGGGCCAGTCCTCGACCATCACCGCGAGATTCTCGATCACATCCCAAAACGCAGCCGGAATCTCGGCCAGCGCCGCATCGACCAATTCTTCAAACCGCTCGCGTGATACCCACGCCTCGCCCGCTTGGATCAACCGCATCGTTGTCACCTCACCTGCGCCGATTGTACCACACAGACCCCGTCTGCCGCGTCCCCGATTCGGCCATCCCGCAATCCGGGAGCGTCCTCAACCGAGGGCCTGTCGTCTGGATTCGCCCGCCACTCTAGACTATAATAGCCTAAAGTATCGCCATATCGAATCGTCGCTGCGGCGAACTCCCCTTTGTCCGCCGTCGGGGGTATCCTGGTCGTGAATCGTCAACCGTATCTCACTGCGCTATTGTTGTTTGCCCTGTGGTGGCTGTCGCCGTCTGCGTTGGGCCAAGCCGAATCAAGTACGCCCGCCGCCGACGACGGGCGAATCTACGATACGTTGCTCTTGGGCGTCCAGCCGGGGATTAGCCAACAGGAGCTAGAAAACCTCCTTACGCCCCTGGGCCTTACCATAACGCGCCAGTGGCCGCGCTTCAATCTCGTGGCGGCCCGCTTCGCCGACTCCGCCGCGGCCGCGGCCACATCGGAGCTTGCGACGGCAGCTCAAGTCGCGCTGGCGGCCGCGCCGCAACTGCGCTATGCCGACTACGACGGCCAGGTTACCATCGCCGACGCCTTCGTGCCCAACGACCCGCAGTTCGCGTCCCAATGGGCATTCGACGCCATTTCGAGTGTCGCCGGGTGGGACATCACCCTGGGCGACCCCGCCATCGCGGTCGCCGTCGTCGATACCGGCCTGGACCTCACGCACGAAGACATCCCCTCCACCCACGTGTGGTCAAACAGCGCCGAGGTCAACGGCGTAGCCGGCGTGGACGACGACCAAAACGGCTATGTGGACGACGTGCGCGGGTGGGACTGGTCGGACGACGACGCGTTGCCCCAAGACGAACACGGGCACGGCACGCACGTCAGCGGCGTCATTGCCGCCGCCACGGACAACGGGGTCGGCGTCGCCGGTCATGGGCGCAACATCAAGGTTGCGGCCCTGCGCGTGCTGGGGGCCAACGGCTCCGGCACCATCTCGAACCTGGTGGACGGGCTGGACTATGCCGTCAGTCAAGGATTCCGGGTCGTCAACCTAAGCCTGACGGTCAGCTTTGATTCGCCGGCCCTCGCCGACGCCGTCGCCACAGCCGCCGATGCCGGCGTCATCGTGGTGACCGCCGCCGGGAACCAGAATGGCCCGGTCCTCTGGCCCGCCAGGTACGACGAGGCGCTCGCCGTGGCCGCCACCACCGCGGACGGCGCCAAGGCCGATTTCAGCAACTATGGGGCGGCCAACGACCTGGCCGCGCCCGGCGCAGACATCCTCAGCACCTATCTTGACGGCGACTACCGCACTCTCAGCGGGACCAGCATGGCAACGCCCCACGTGTCGGCCCTGGCGGCGCTCATCTTGAGCCTGCGCCCCGACTTGACGCGCGCCCAGGTCATCGACATCATGACCGCCAGCGCCGACGATCTCAATGGGGCAAGCCTGCCGGGAGCCGACGTCTACCTGGGCGCGGGCGAGATTGACATGGCCGCCGCGCTCACCCTTGCCACAACCGGCCTCACCCTGACGCGGGACCGCGCCACGGCGGCCATCGCTGCGCCGGATGCGACTGTGCCCGTCCCGGTTCTTGTCACCGCGCCCGCCAACCGGCCGGTGATCAATGCGTGGGTCAACGCCCAACTGACCGATGCGGACGACGTTCCCTTCGGCGGCGTCCAACGGGCGCTAACCGACGCGTCCGGCATGGCGGATGTCTCGATCACCACACCCATCACGCCCGGCAGCTATCTGGTGCGCGCCAGCGTGGGCGACGCCGTCGCATTCCTGCCGCTCCAAGTGCTGAGTGCATCGATTTCGGTATCGCTCACCGTGCAACAGGCCAGCGTCACCGTCGGCGCGCCCGCTGTGCCGTTGACGGTGACGATCGACGCCGGGGCGACGCTCACCGACGGCATCTCCTTGCCCCTGGTCATGGCCACGAATCTCGGCGCGTTCGCCAACCGCAGCGCCGTCGCCAGCTTTGACATGACGGGAACCGTCTTTTCGGGAGAATTCTACCCCGGCACAGTCGCTGGGGATGCCATCATTCAGGCGTGGGTGGGTGGTTTTCCCGCCACCACCACGGTTCGGATTGAGCCTGGCGCAGCGGCGCACATGACCGGCGCAATCACCGGCAGCACACCGTATTACGGAGGGGACCACTATGTGGCGGACTTCACCGTGCACGACGCCTACGGCAACCTGGCCGCGGCGACGATGACGACCTTTAGCAGCAGCCAGGGCACAGTCATCCCGGCGCAAGCGGTCAGCGCCGGCGGCGTCGTGTCCACGACGCTCGACCTGCCGACCTTCGCCCACGGGTCGGCGACCATCACGGCGACGGCGTCATCTACCCTGTCGCAGACGCTTACCATCGCGCTCATCGAACAGCATTTCCTGGCGCCTGTCTACGTGCGGACCGTCCCGACCCAATAGGGCGGTCAGGCGATCGAGCGCAGCAGTTGTTCCAGCACCATCAGCGCAAAAAAGGCGACGATGATGGATATGTCCATAAAGCCACCCAGGGGTGGGATCAGCTTCCGGATCGGCTCCAGCACCGGTTCGGTCAGGTTATGGAGCACCTGCACCGCCGGATGGTACGGGTCCAAGTTGGGAATCCAACTGACCAGCGCGCGCGCCAGCAACACCCAACTGTACAACTGCGCCAGCAATGCCAACAGTTCGATAACCACGCCTATTTCTCGCCTTTCTGGCTATATGCGGCGCCAAGTTCCTGGCTCCGCCGATAGGCTGCCACGACGGCCCGGATGATGGCCGCGCGCACACCGCTTTGCTCTAGTTCATACAGCCCGGCGGCGGTTGTCCCGGCCGGGCTGGTCACGCGATTCCTCAGTTCCGCCGGGTGAAGACCCGTCTCACGCACCAGCGCCACGCTGCCCTCGATGGTCTGCAACGCCATCACCTGGGCGTCGGCGCGGCTGAAGCCCACCTGCACACCGGCGTCAATCAACGCTTCGATCAGCAGAAACACAAAGCCCGGCCCCGACCCGCTGAGGCCGGTCGCCATGTCTAGATAGGACTCGTCGTGGACTTCGATCTGCTCGCCGAGCGCGCCGAGGATTTGGGCCGTCTGCCGGCGCTGGGCCTCGCTGACCTCGGGCGTCGCCACCCACACGGTCATGCCCTTACCCACCTGCGCCGGCGTGTTGGGCATGGTGCGCACGATGCGACTGTGGCCCAGCCCAGATGCCAGGGTGGCGATGGGCGCGCCGGCCACAATGCTCAGAACCAGCGCATCCGCGGCAATCTGCCCGCACAGTTCCGCCAGCACCTGGGGCAAGATTTGCGGCTTCACGCTCAGCACCACCACATCGGCGGCCTGCACGGCGCTCAGATTTTCGGCCGCCGCAGCGATCCCAAACTGGGCCTGAATCTGGGTGCGGCGCGCCGCCAGCGGGTCGCTTGCCACAATCCGATCGGGGGCCGCCACCTGCTTGGAGAGCAGGCCCTTGATCATCGCCTCGCCCATCGCGCCGCTGCCGATAAACGCAATCTTGTTCATTTGTCACTCGGTTCTAGAGTAAGTCCTGGCCGGACAGAGTGGGTCAGGGCGCATCAGTCGGGCGCGCCCCGAAAATGGCCGAGCCGACCCGTACCAGCGTCGCCCCTTCTTCAATGGCGACCTCAAAGTCATTGGTCATCCCCATGGAGAGCGTGTCCCACGCACTCTGCGGGGCCACCTCGGCAAGCCGCTGGGCCAGCTCCCATGTGCGCCGGAACACCGGGCGCGTCTCCTCCGCCTGCAGCTCGAACGGGGCCATCGTCATCAGCCCCGCCACGCGGATCCCCGCCAGCGCCGCCAGGTCGGGGGCCGCGGCCAGCGCGTCCTCGGCGCTGAAGCCGTGCTTGCTCGCCTCGCCGCTGACGTTCACCTCCAGCAGCACCGGCATGACCATGCCCTGCGCGACGGCATCCCGGCTGATGCGCTCGGCGATCTTGGTGCGGTCCACCGCATGGATCAGCGCAAAGGGACCGACCGCCAAATGGCTCTTGCGGCTCTGGATGGTCCCGATCAGATGCCAGCGGATATCCGTTAGCCCCTGCGCCGCGGCCTCCTGCACCTTGGGCCACAGTTCCTCGACCCGATTCTCGCCGAAGTCGCGCTGGCCCGCGGCGTAGGCCGCCGCAATCGCCGCAAAGGGATGCAGCTTGCTCACCGCCACCAGCGTGACCGCCTGCGGGCCACGTCCCGCCCGCGTCGCCGCCTGGTCCATGCGCATCCGCACCGCTGCCAAATTGGCGGTAATCGTCGCCGCCGCTACCGTCGCCACAAAGAAGCTCACTTTCCAGGCGTCGCCGGACTCAACAGGGGTGCGGCGTGTCCCGATTCTACCAGTCAAGCCGCGGCCTTGTAAAACAGACCGCTCCCCCGCCGCCGCGGGCTGTCAGCACTGCGGGTTCAACCGTAGGACGGGCAGAAAGATCGTGTTGTCTGCGGCGGGCGCAACCGGCGGACCGGCGTTCACCGCGGGCGCAGCGAAGAAGACGCTCTCCGGCAGGCTCCACGCACCCGGATAGCGGTGATTGGGCGCAACGCCGCCCGAACCGTCCGGCTGCTCCGTGCCCGCGCGCACGCGAAACTCATACGTGGTATCCGCGCAGAGCGGCGTAAAGCCCTGGCTCGTCTGCGCCGTCTTGACGACCAGGTCGCGCCATTCGCCGCCCGCCGGTCGCACCTGCACATCATAGTGCAGGCGATAGGTCCCTCCCGCCAGCGCCGCAATGTCCGGCGACTGCAAGCCGTCCCAGGTGATGGTCAGCGTGTCATCGGCATCGGCCTCCTCCGGCAGCGCCACAAAGCGCGCAAACGGGCCGCGGATCAAGCTCACCTCATCCATGAAGCCCGAATTGCCGCGCTGGTCATAGGGAGCCGTCATCCGCATGAACACCGTCAGCGTGCCAGAGAGCGCCCGCGTCCCCACATAGATGTTCTGCCAGCCGACGTGATCGCCTTCCTCATCCACATAGTTGACGCGGTTTTCGGCCCACACCACCGACGCCGCGTCGGGATCGACGCCGCCCAGCGGGTCCAGCCCCACGGCCTTGGCGATATACTCGCCGGGTGGACACACCTTCGTGCCGTTGTAATTGCGGCACAACGACACCATCCACGTGCTCACGCTGTAGTTGCCGCCGATGGTCGCGGGCGTCTGCTGATAGAGGACGACGTCGAAAGGCTTGCCCGGGTTGGGCAGCGTCTCAATATCTTGCGCACGGATATAGAGGCTGTCATACTCCCCGCCGTAGGTCACGTCTACCCAGCCTTTGCCGTCCGCGTTGCCCATCACCCGGTCACAGACGCCGCGGCTCGAAAGCCGCGTGCTCAAGGGCTGCGCCGCGCCGTTGACGTAGACCACCGTCCAGCCGCTGGGGATCTGCACGTCCTTGTTGACCGGGTTGAAACCGTCGACAAAGCCGTCTTCGCACTCGAAGCGCGGGTTTTGGAGCATGGGCGGGGCCGGCGGCACGGTCCAGTTGGCCTGCGCCAAACTGGTACTAGGGCCGGTCAGCAGCCAGAGCAGACACCCCGCCAGCCACACGGCCCCGCCCACGGCCCATTTGACGCGTGCTGGGGTTCGGTTGCCTGTCGTGCCATCCATGTATCCCTCCCCATTGGTGATAGAGCGAGGTCCGCGACGGTGTCCGGTTGGTACGGTTTACGCGTCGCGGGTCATGCTTGGTCGCATAGCCACGCCGTCATCCCAAACAGGCCGCACTGCCCGCGCTCGGCCCGGTGGCTATAAAAGTCGTCCGTACGCTGCGCCGTGTCGATCCCGCTGACTTCGATATGCTCGACCGCCATCCCCGCCGCGGTCAACTGCCCCACATTGGCCTGCCACAAGTTAAAATGCGGGCGCGCTCCGGCTCCATTCGGAAAGCTGAAGTAGCGCCGCGCCTCCGGCAGTTTGGCCGTCGCCTGGGCCAGCACCTCGTCGCCCACCTCGTAGCTCTGCGGCCCGATGCTGGGGCCGATGGCGGCCATGACCTGCCCCGGCTTACTCCCAAACGCCGCCTGCATCGCTCGCAGCGTTGCCACCGCGGTCCCGTCGATCGTACCGCGCCATCCCGCATGGCAAATGCCCACCGCATGGTGCACCGGATCATAGAGCAGCACCGGCACGCAGTCGGCAAAGACCAGGCCCAACGGGACATCCACCGCGTCGGTGATCAGCCCATCCGTCGCGGCCTGGGTGGTCCCGGTGTGCGACCGGTCGACGCGGACGACCTGCGTCCCGTGGACCTGGTGGCAAACCACCAACTGCGTCGGGTCGATCCCCACGGCCTGAGCAAAGCGCACCCGGTTGGCCCGCACCCGCTCTAGGCTGTCCCCGCGCGACACGCTAAAGTTGAGCGTTGCCCAGGGCGCGGGGCTGACGCCGCCATGTCGCGTGCTTACATGCGCCTGCACCGCGTGCCCGGCCAGCGAGTCAAACAGATAAGTGACCACGCCATTGGCGTGTGTCTTGCGCTCCATCAGGACACTTCCGGCGTCAGTTCGATGGGCGTCACCCGGCCATGCTGGGCGTCCTTCAGGCGCGTCCAGGGCAGCCAGTCCTGCGCGCGCCAGGGGCCGCCCTTGGCCGCGGGCACCGGGCGTCCCGCATTGTCGCCATAGCGGAAGGCCCACGCCGGGTCACACGCTTGGCAGCTCAGACAGCCCGCGCTGTCCGGCGGACAGCTTAGCCCGGTTTCGTCGCGACTCGCCAACCGCAGTTCGTAATGGAAGTAACTCTCGCTGACCCCGCTCTGCACCACATCCCACGGCAGCGCGGCCCCCACTTCCCACGCACCGGCATAGTGGCCGCGGTCAAGCCCCAAGTCGCTCATGGTCTGAAAGAAACTGCGCACTGTCAGGCTGCCCGGTGGGATTGCCAGCAAGACCTCGGCCATGCGCCGGTCGCCGCGGCTCAAGACGGCCTGCACCTCGGCCCAGTCGGGCGAATCGGCGCGCACGTCCACGCCATGCCGCGCCAGTGCGGTATAGATGCGCTTCTGCCGCCCGCGCAGCACATCCACCGGAGTCATGGCCTGCCACTGGAAGGGCGTATGCGCCTTGGGCACAAAGGGCGTCGCGTTGATGGCGATGCGCCGCTTGAACCGCTTGCGCGCCTCCAGCGTGAAGTCGATCAACGCCTGGATGTCGTCGTCCGTCTCGGTGGGATGCCCCACCATGAAATAGAGCTTGATCTGCGGGAAGTTGAGTTCCTGGGCCAGACTGACGGCCTGCATCATCTGGTCTTCGGTCTGCGTCTTGTTGATGACGTTGCGTAACCGCTGGCTCCCCGCCTCCGGTGCGACGGTCAGATTCTGCGCCCCCGTCGCGGCCATGGCCTTGATCAACGGCACGCTGATGGGGTCCATGCGCATGGAACTGGCCGAGATGCTCGCGCCCATGCCAAAGAGCGCCGTCGCCAACTCGTCGATCTGCGTGTGGTCGCTGACGGCCGCGCTGACCAGTCCCATCTTGGTGTGGCCCGCCGCGATCGCGCGTTCAGCCGAAGCCAGCAGGTGGTCCAGCGGCTGCTCGCGCGCCGGGCGATAGACATAGCCCGCCAGGCAGAACCGGCACCCGCGGCCGCACCCGCGTGCAATCTCCATCAGATGCATGTTCTTGAATTCGGTGTCCGGCGTATAGAGTTGGCTGGCCGTGTCATGGTCGGGCAGGTTGCGGACCCACAGCCGTTCGACCTTGCGGAACGCGACGTGATGCCGGTTGGACGCGCGCAAACTCGGCACATACCAGCCCGGCGTCGCATCCAACTGGGCCAGCAGCGCGGCGCGATCGTCCAGGCCGTCGTGGCACAGTTCGATCAGCTGGGGCACGGCCTCCTCGCCCTCGCCGATCAGGATGGCGTCGAAGAAGGGAGCCATGGGTTCCGGGTTCATGGTCAGCCCCGGCCCGCCGGCGATGAGCAGCGGCCACGGCTCCCCGTTCCACTGCGTCGAAGCGGCGCGCTCCGCGGCCAACGGCGGCACGCCCGCGTGGCGCAGCAGTTCCACCGTGTTGAAGTAATCCATCTCCCAGGAGATCGTAAACGCCCACAGGTCAAAAGCGGCGGGCGGGCGCTCACTCTCCAACGATACCAGCGGCGCGCCGGACTGGGCCGCGCCCTTCTCCCAGAAGACTCGCTCACACACCACGTCCGGGTCGCGATTGAACGTGCCGTAGAGTAGTTGCAGCGCCAGGCTGCTCATGCCCACGTAATACGTATTCGGCATGGTGAGCGCCACGCGCAGCTTCCCGCCCCAGTCCTTGTAGACTGCGCCGCTCTCGTCGCGCTGTGTCGTTCGTGTCCGGCGGGTTGCGCCGCCGCGTGATCCGTTTGTCTTTGCCATATCTCCTGTGTGATCTGCGCCTATAACCAACCGCGCGCCCGATAGACGACCATCCCAATATACTCACGCAACGCGCGCGTGGAGAAGTCTAGGTTCTCCGCCGTGGGTATCCAGCGGATCAGTTCCCCCCCCAGGCTGGGTTCCACGGTGCGGCCCGGCTCACCCCAGGTGACCAGGAAATCCGTGGGCGCAGGAATCACCTCGAAGCCCTGGCGCTCGAAGATCGCCACCGACCGGGGCATGTGCAGCGCCGACGTGACCAGCAGAATCTGCTTGATCCCGCGCGGCTCTAGCAGTTCCCGCACCAAGACGCCATTTTCATACGTGTTTTGCGCCTTGCTCTCACGCAAGATTGCGGCATCGGGCACGCCAAGCTGGGTTAGCAACTCGGCCATCGCTTCGGTCTCCGGCACGGTCGCGCCAAAGAACTCGATAAAGCCGCCGGTCGCCACGATGATCGGCGCTTTACCTTCCTGGTAGAGCCGCGCGGCGTAGACCATCCGATCACCCGCCTCGCTGATCTCCGACATGGGCCGCGGCGGCAACTGCGGCCGCGTCCCGCCGCCCAGCAGCACAATCGCCTGTGCGCCGGGCAACTCGCCTTGGGGTAGGTGCTGCCACTCCAGCGACGCCAGCAGGCGCAGCGCCACCCAGTGATTGCCAAAGACGAAGATCAGCGCCAGCGCCCCCGCGATGCAGCCGCGTTGCAGCCACTTGCGGCGGCCCGCGACCAGCGCCACCACCAGCAGCAGCGTCGCCAGGCCCGCAGGATAGACAAACAGCGGCAGCAGCTTCGAGAGAAAGAGGAACATGGCTGCGCTAGGCTGCCCAGCCGCGCGGGACGAAGCGCCCGCCCGTATCGCCGATCCATGCGCTGTCGCGCACGACCATCTGCCCGCGCCGCAGCACCGTCGCCGGCCAGCCGGTCACCGTCCGGCCTGCATAGGGCGTCCACCCGGCCGTCTCGTGTAGTGTCGCCGGCGTGATCGTGCGTGTCGCGCCGGGGTCAAAGACGACCACATCAGCATCGTAGCCGGGCAGGAGTTGCCCCTTCGCCGCCAACCCCATCCACGCCGCGGGCGCCGCGCAGCATACCTGCACCCATTGGCCGAGCGTCAGCCGCCCGGCGGCGACGCCCTCCTGATAGAGCAGCGCCAACCGCGCTTCGATACTCGGCACGCCCCCAGGGACCAGGGTGAAGTCGGCCTGCGCCTTCTCCGCGGCCGTCCACGGGCAGTGGTCGGTAGAAATCATCGCCAGCGCGCCGTCCGCCAGCGCCGCCCACAACGCCTGCTGATCGTCGGCGCCGCGCAGGGGAGGCGCACAGATGTAGAGGTTGCCGTCTGCGCCGCCTAAGTGTTCCTCAGCCGCCAGCAAGAGATATTGGGGGCACGTCTCACCGGACACGTCCACGCCACGCGCCTTGGCCCGCGCCAGTTCGGTCACCGCCTCGCCGCAGCCGATGTGAAAGACATGCAGCGGGCAGCCCGCCAGGTGCGCCAGTTCAATCGCCCGGTGGACCGCGGTAGCTTCCAGCCGCGCCGGGCGCGTGCGCTCGTGCCAAATCGCGGCCGTATGCCCGGCCGCCAGCGCCTGGTTGCGCAGGGCGTCGAGGACCGGCCCCGTCTCGCTGTGCAGCACCACCCGCCCGCCGTGCCGTGCCACCGTCTGCATGACCGTGAGCAGCGCCACATCGTCCAGGAT
>CAYJQA010000036.1:15120-18013 GCA_964372065.1 uncultured Litorilinea sp. | reverse complement strand
GTCGATAGACTGCTGGAATAGACAGGCGTGCCCATCGTGCCCGATGCCACCAAGGACAGGTTGATCCGCCGCCGTGTCATGATCGGCACGGCCAGCAATTTCGTGGGCCAACTTGTCGTTTTCTTGATTGCCTTTCTACTCACCCCCTTTCTGCTGCATAACTTGGGGCCAACCGTCTACGGTCTCTGGGTCCTGGCCGGGTCCATTGTCGCCTACGGCGCGGTCCTGGATTTTGGCATCTGGGGCACGATCATCAAGTATGTGGCCCAGGGCCACGCGCAAGGCGACCCGGCCCTCGTCCGGCGTCTGCTGCGGACAATTCTCACCTTCTATCTGGGCATCTGTGTGCTGATCGGCGTGACCGGCGTCGCCCTCGCGCCGCTCTTTCCCCGCGTCTTTCAACTGCCGCCGGAGCAGCATCGCCTGGCGGGCCAACTGGTCGCCCTGATGAGCGTAGCGACGGGGCTGGCGCTGCCGTGCATGATCCCGCTGGCGGTCTTGCGCGGCTTGCAGCGCTATGACCTCGTCAACTTCATCGACATCGTGACGAGCCTGCTCACAGCCGCCGCCACGGTGGTGGTGGTGCAGTTGGGCGGCGGTGTGCTTGGGCTGGTCGGGGTGAACATTGGCGGCCTGTTCGTCATGCTCATCCTGGGCCACGCGGCGCTGCACCGGATTGTCCCCGAACTGGGCTTGGCCCGACGCATACAGGACGGCGCGGCCGCGCCGCGCCTGGACCCGCAGATGATCCGGATGGCGTTCGGCCATAGTTGGCCCCTGTTTGTGCAGACCGTGGCCGACCGGCTGCAATCGCGCACCGACGAGATCACGATCGGCCTGTTTCTGCCGGTCAGCCAGGTGGGCGCCTACGGCATCGCCCGGCGCTTGAGCGAAACCACCCAGACCCTGTCCCGCCAGTTTATGAAGACGCTGCTCCCGCTGGCAGCGCAGCTCAATGCCGAGCAAGACTTTGCGCGGCTGCGGGCTGTTTACCTACTGGGCACGCGCCTGACGCTGGCGATCGTGTCCATGCTGAGCGCGCTGCTTGTCGCGCTGGCCGGTCCCATCCTGACCGCCTGGGTCGGAGCGGAGTACGCAGCCTATGCGGGGGTGGTCGCGCTGTTGACCCTGGCCTATCTGATCGTGACGGTGCGCGGGTCCGCCGTGGTGATCTTGCAGGCGATCGCACGCCACCGGATTGCCGCGGCGTCGGCGTTGGTCGCCGGTCTGGCGAATCTTGGGCTGTCGCTGCTGTTGGTTCGTCCGTTCGGTCTCATGGGGGTGGCGCTGGGGACGCTGATTCCGGCGGCGCTGGAGTACGGCTGCGTCATTCTGCCCTACTCGCTGCGGGTCGCCCATGTGCGTCCGCGCGAGGCGTGGAGCGATATCTTTGCGCCCGCGCTGCTGCCGGCCGGGCCAATGCTGGTTGTCCTCTATGCGTTGCGCACGGCGTTGGAAACAAGCTCGCTGTTGGGGATTCTGGTGGTGGCCGCGGCGGGTCTGCTCACCTATCTCACGGCGTATCTGGCGCTGGCGCGTGGCGTCGAGCGCCGCTGGCTTGGCGATGCCGTCCTGTATCTCCGGCGCGTGCGCGGCGTGGTTCTGAATTGGTCGCAGCGCGGACCCTAACGTCTGCGCCAGGGTGTATTTCACGTTTGGGGCGACGCAGGTGACAGTCACCTGCCGTGCGGGCAAAACTCGCCCCAAGTCTGAAGCCCTCTGCGCCAGGGAAAAGCAAAGGGCAGGCGTGCAGCCTGCCCTGGATACGTTAGCGGAGGTGCGCCGGCGGTTTTAGGGGACGGTGAGCGGAGAAGCAAACGGGTCTGGTGCGGTAATCACCACCCAGTATTGCTCAAATTCGGTGCCCGGCGCGGAAGCAAAGCCGACGCCCACCTTCACCTGATCGGCATAGAAGCTGTTCGACGCCAGCAGATGGGTGCGATGCCCGTTCGACTCCATCCAGGCATTCCAGGCTTCCGTGGCCGTGGCAAAACCGGCCGCGATGGACTCCAGGTTGTTCGCATCCCGGTCATGGTCGTACCACTCCGGCAGGACATAGCCCGCCTCCATCACCAGCAGGTTTGGCCCTTTGCCCTCCGGGTTGGTATGGCTGAAGTAGTTGTGCGCGGCCATGTCTTCGGCGCGGGCGCGCGCCACTTTCGCCAGAATCGGGTCACACGTCAGGCTTGGCCGCCGCTGCTCAGGGTGGCCCGCCATCTTCGCCACCACGGCCGCCTCTTCAGCCGACAGCGTACAGGCCAACTGGTTTTGGCCGCTGCCCTCCACCGGGCCACGATTCATCAAAACCATGGGAACGAAGATCCGCTCGGCATAGGCGACGCTCGGCGCAGCCGCCAACGCCAGGACAGCCAACAGCCAGGGGATTACCATATACCAGCCTACATGTTGCCAGGGACGAATCGGAAGTGTTGCGACATAGCCGCGTACCCGCGTAATCTGCATGATGGACATCCTTGTTGTCTCCACACCTAGCGCCTTGGGGGCGGAAAGCCCGCGGGAGGGGCTTGTCGGTTGATCTGCCACGCAGAGTAACCCACCGCGGCCAGCCGTTGCCGGATCATCTGCGGTTGGCTACCGGCCTACCCCTAGTCGCTTGTCCACCGCAGTAGAAGCGTAGGGAAACCGTCGAACAAACCTGCTCTGCCGCCGGCGCACACCCGGCCCCGCTCACCACCCAAATCTTGTCTACCAAGATACGTGCTCCTTGCCGCGTTTACCACGGACGTGCGCCGTACCTGCCGCGCGACGATGGTCACACCGCGCGCGGCGCAGGCTGTGACAATTGACGTAAGCCAGACGCGGCACCGCCGGGGGGGGGGGCGGCCGGGGGGGGGGGCCGGCAGTTTGGGGTTGGGGGGGGGGCGGGGGGGGG
>CAYJQA010000036.1:4741-15110 GCA_964372065.1 uncultured Litorilinea sp. | reverse complement strand
CCCCGGCGGGGGGCCCCCCCGGGCGCGTCGGCAAGCAATTTGCGATTGGCTGTGCGAACGAGTGAGGGGTTGCCCTAACTGCCGTTGTGGCGCGGTGGCAGCTTGGGCAGCGCGCGGCTCGGCTTGGCCGCCAGTTCGGGCAGCTTACGTGGGGCCTGCTCCAACAACCGCAGCGCCTCTGCCACGGCCCGGGCCAGTTGGGGATCGGCCCCGGCCCGATAGTCTTGGGGCGTAATATCCACGTCAATATCAGGGTCGGTGCCGTAGTTCTCCACGTTCCAGCCCACATCCTCAAACCAGAAGCTAAACTCCGGCTGGGTCGTCACCGTCCCGTCCACCAGCGCATGGCGCGGCCAGATACCGATCACACCGCCCCAGGTGCGCTTGCCGATCAGCGGGCCGAGCTTCATCATCTTGAAGCTGTGACAGAAGATGTCGCCGTCGCTGCCCGCGTGCTCGTTGGTCAGCGCGACCAACGGCCCCGCCACCGACTCCACCGGATAGGGGACCAGACCGCCCCAGCGCGACAAGTCATAGCCCAGCCGCCGCCGCGCCAGCTTCTCCAGGATCAACTGGCTCACGTGGCCGCCGCCATTATAGCGCACGTCCACAATCAGCGCGTCGCGGTCCACCTCGGCCAGATAGCCGCGATGAAACTCGGCATAGCCCACCGGCCCCATGTCCGGCACATGCACATAGCCCACGCGGCCGTTGGTCGCGGCGTGCACCTTGCTGCGATTGCCCTCGACCCACGCCCGATAGCGCGCCGGGGCTTCGCTGCGAATGACCTTGACCGCCACGTGCCGATAGCGGTGGTTATCCGTGGCCGCCACGGGCGCAAGCGCCGCCGGCGACGTGAGCGGCCCCGCCGGCGCGGGGCCGTCATCCTCCTCCGGGGCGGGGGCGGCCGCGGGCGTGGCGGCATCGCCTTCCGTTGGCTCCGCCGCGGTGGGTTCCTTCTCGGCTGGCCCCTCGGTTGATTCCGCTGTCGCCGGCTGCGGTGGCAGCAGCAGCGTCAGCAGCACCTCGTTGCCCGCCTGATTCACCAGCAGTTGCGACGGCCCGGTCTCGGCGTCCAACCGCTGCCCGTTGATCGCGACCACCACATCGCCGGGGTTGACATTCACGCCCGGCGCGGAGAGCGGCGAATTCGTGGCCGGGTCCCAGGCATCGCCCAAGACCAGCTCGCCCACGCGATAGCCGCCCGCCTCCGCATCCCAACGCAAGTCCGCGCCCAGGTAGCCTTGCCCATAGTAGGGACGCGGGCGATAGTCGCCGCCAAACTCATAGGCGTGACTCGTGCCCAGTTCGCCCTGCATCTCCCACAGCAAGTCGCTGAACTCGCCGCGGGTGCTCACCCGCTCGATCAACTGGAAGTATCGTTGGTAGACCGTCTGCCAGTCCACCTCGGCCATGTCTTCGGTCCAGAACTGGTCGCGCTGCAAGCGCCAGGCCTCACGGAACATCTGCTCCCATTCGCTCTGCGGCTCCACCGACACCTTTACCCGGTTGAGGTCCACCCAGCCGGTCTTGCGCGAAGGGCCGGTGCCGTGCGGGGCCTTCTCGCCCGCAGCGATGACGCGCAGTTGCCCGCGCGCCGCATAGATCAGCTTCTTGCGGTTCGCCGACAGGTCAAACGACATGACATTGTCGACCAAGTCCTCGGTCTTGTACTCCTTGAAGTCATAGGCGCGCAGCGTCGCGGCTTCCGGCTCCTCATCCTGCCAGTCGAACTCGCTGTCCAGCGTGCCGTGGATGGGGAAGACGGTGAACAGCGCCTTATTGCGGACGCCCATGATCTGCCCATACTTGGCGTCGGGCACAGGGAAGGCGATCACGCGGCGCTCGATGCCCTCCAGGTCGATCCGCACCGGCTTGACCTTGCGCTTACCGCGCCCGCCATTGCCCTTATTGGGCTGGCTGCCGGCGGGCTTGTCCTGGGCGTGCTGCGACACATCCGGGCGGCTCGCCCCAGTCTCGGCGCGCAGCCGCCGCAAGCCAAAGCCGAAATCGCCGTCGTCGCCGTCGCTCAGATCGTCGTCCGTCTCATCGCCATCGCCGTCGTCGCCGTCGTCATCACCGCCATCGTCGCCCTCGTCGTGGTCGTCATCCTCGTCGTCGTGGTCATCGTCCTCGTCACGATCGTCATCCTCGTCGTCATGATCGTCATCGTCACGATCGTCGTCATGGTCGTCGTGCTTGGCGTCGTCGCCCAGGTCGGGCACGGGGATAAAGGGGTTAGGTAGGTCGTTGCGCAGCGTGATGAGATAGGGCCGCATCCCCCACGGGAAAGCCAGATCGAAGTGCAACCCGTCATAAACCGGGTTGAACTCGCGATAGCTCAAGAAGTAGAGATACTTGCCGTCCGGGTCAAACGCCGGACTCACATCGTGCAGGACCGGCTGCGTGATGGTGAAGTGCTCGCCCTGGGGCGCGTCGGTGGGATCGGCGACGGTGCGCCCGTCGCCGGCCACGACCGGCTCCGCCTCGACGGCTTCGGGCAGCCGGTAGAGCCGGATTTCGGTGGCGCGGGAGGTGACCGCATAGCCGTACGCCAGCCAGCGCCCATCCGGCGACCAGTCGAACCCGGCCATATTGCGGTGGCTGCTGCGGTCCACCACGGTCACCGCGCCCGCGTCCAAGTCCACCAGCAACAACTCATGGCGATGGTTGGAGAGCGCCACTTGATGGGCTGTGGGGGACGCGCGCATCTCCCCCACCCGGCCAATGTCCAGGCCGTTGAGGCGCTTCGGCGGCATCTGCGGCTGCCCGGTATAGACCTCCAGCGTCTCTTCGCCGGGGTCATCGCTCACCAGCACAAAGCGGCCGTCGCGCAGCCAGGTCGGCTTGCGATAGCGCACACCGTCGCGCTTGCCCACCTGCACCACCGGCCCTTCGTGGTTGAAGAAGGTATAGGCTTTGCCCCGCGTCGTCAGCGCGATGACATGCCCGTTGGGATGCAAATGAAAGCCGTCCATGTAGCGCGCGGCATAGGCAAACTTGCGATTGCGCTGGACACGCGGGCTGTGATAGCCCACGTCGACGCGGGCATCTTCGTCCGTCGCCGGGGTATAGACAAACAGATCGGCCCCCGCGTGATAGACGATGCGCCGCCCGTCCGTCGTCGGGTTGCGGACGTAGTAATCCGCATGGTCGGTATGGCGCTCCAGATCGCTGCCGTCGGGCCGACAACTGTAGAGATTGCCGACGCCTTCGTGGTCGCTGACAAAGTAGATGCGCCCCGCGCCGCCGTCGTCCAGCCACATGGCCGAAGCCAGGTTGCCCGCCAGGTCCGGCAGCAGCCGCGCAAATTCGCCGTTGCCCGCGGCGTCGACCCAGACTTGCCCCGCCGTCCCGCCGCGATAGCGTTTCCAGCGCGCCGGGTCGCCCGTGTTGCGCCCGATGACCACGCCGCCTTGCGGGCCGAAGGCAACCGAGCGCGCCGCGCCATAGTCCAGGTGCGTCACCTCGCCGTTGGCCGCATCGGCCCGCACGCTAAAGAGGTGCATCTCCGCCGCCACCGGCTGACCGTAGTTGCTGGTAAAGACGATGGCTCCGTCCGCCGTCCACCCCACGACGCGGCAGTTGGCGCTGAGATAGGTAAGCCGGTGCGCCACGCCGCCCTCGGCGGGCATCACATAGACCTCGGCCGCGCCCTCCTCCTTGCCCACAAACGCCAACTGTGTCCCGTCCGGCGAGAGCATGGGGTAACTCACATCACCCAGATTGCTCGTCAGCCGCCGCGCCACGCCGCCGGTGCGCGGCGCGCTCCACAGGTCATCTTCGGAAACAAAGACCACCGTATCAGCATGGATGGTGGGGAAGCGATAGTAGCCTGCTGTCATCAATTCACCTATGTCTCGATCCTGCCGCGACCGCATGTAAAGTAGTGCTATAGTATACCGCCGCAGCGAAGGGCACGGCAAAACCCGCCCGGCTGCCATTCCCATCAGGCGCGTGGTATCATACGCAAAATGCGCCGACCACTGCCGCCCGGTTCGCCCCATGCCTGCCCGACCGAAAGGGAAGCTGCCGTATGACCGCCCACGCGACCACACTGACGTCCCACCTCACCGCCAAGCTCATCGACCTGCTCGCCGCGCTCATCGACCAGCAGCGCGCCGGCGTCATCGTCCCGCCGTATGCCGCCGCGTCCGGTTACTGGTTCGGCGGCGGCAAGCTCGCCCAGGACGCTGATGGAACCCTCTGGCTCAGCGGGCGCTATCGCAACATCGGCGATTCGCGCACCGGCCTGGTTGCCGGCGCGCGCGGCCTGGAATGCGCCCTGTTTCGCTCCGACGACCAGGGCCGCACCTTTCACAAGACGGCCAGTTGGTCCAAGGCCGACCTCTCCGTCGCCGGCCCGCGCGTCATCTCCATCGAAGGTACAGCCCTCCACCGCCTGCCTGATGGCCGCTGGGAACTCTACATCTCCAGCGAGAAGGAGATCGCCTATCCCGCGCCCTGGGCCGATTTCCAGAAGCCGGGCACGGGCGTATGGGTGATCGACGTGCTAACCGCGGCCACGCCCGCGGCCTTTGACCCGGCACGGTTGACGCCCGTGCTGGATGCGCGCAGCCGTCCCGAGTACCTCCACGTCAAGGACCCCTTTGTCTTTGACCGGCCCGACGGCGCGACTGCGCTGATCTTCTGCTCGCACCCCTTCACCTGGGCCTCCAGCAACAGCGGTCTCGCCCTGCGCCCGGCGGGTAGCCGCGACTTCACCGTCGCCGCCTGGGAGATGGTCCCGCGCGGCGCGGCGTGGGATGTGGCCGCCACGCGCATCACCGGACGCCTACCCATCCCGCGCCTGGGTAGCTTCGCCGATCTGCCGCCCGCGGCGGTCTACTTTTACGACGGGGCCGAATGTCTGCGCGACCATGAGCAGAACGCCCGCGCCCGTCACCGCCCGCGCGGCTATAGCTGCGAGGAGATCGGCGGCGCGTTCTTCGGCTGGGAAGCCGAGTTCCCCAACCTGGCCCGCCTATCGCCGCTGGCCCCCCTCTTTGTCTCGCCCTATGGGACCGGCGTCAGTCGCTATGTGGATGTCCTGACCACCGGCGACGGTCTCCTGGCGATCTGGCAGCAGGGCCAGCCCGACGGATCGCAGCCGTTGGTCAGCCACTTCCTGCCCATGTCCGACGTGGCGCGCCTGCTCGCCTGAGCCGCGCGGCGACTCGCAGCCCATGTGCCATGCCCTTCGTGCGCGCCTCGTCGCGCTCCTCATGCTGCTCACGCTGGCAGGCTGCGCGCCGTCGCCTGAAGCCAACGTCGCCGGGTATCTCCTGGCGCGGCGGCTGGGAACCCTCACGCCTGCCACGGGCGGCGCACGCGGCGCGATCACCGGACAGCTCTTGGCCGATGGCGTCCCCCTGGCAGGCGCGACGGTCATCGTCGCCGAGCGCACGGGCGCACCCCACACCGCCCAGACCGACGCCGCCGGGCGCTACACCATCGCCGGTGTACCGCCGGGCCAGTATGTCCCCGCCGCGATCGCGCCCGGCTATGACGAAAGCGCCGCGGCCGATGCGCTCGGCATCCCGCGCTTGGTCACCGTCGCCGCGGACGCGACCGCCACGGCCCCCCTGCTGCGCCTGGCCCGGCATCACCCCGCGCCCCTGCCGGAGCCGCTGGCCGCGTCGGTCCACCTGTCGCAGACTCACGCCTTCACCGTGACCGCGCCCTTCCCGGCGCACGCGGCAGCCCAGGTCTACACCTATCAGTTTACCGCGGCAGACGGCCTCCTGATCGACTCGCTGCGTCTCTATCTGCCGCTTGACCTGCCCGCGGACGTCACTGTCCCGCTGCTGTTTATGATCTATCCCGGTCCGGTGGAAAACTGGGAAGCCGTCAGCGTGGCCTTCGCCGCGGGCGGCTATGGCCTGGTGGCGCTTGCGCCCGCCGGTGCGCGCGGGGTGGAGATCGACGCCCACGCCCAGGACGCCCGCATCGCCTTCACCCTGGCGCGCACCGGCGCGCTCCATCCTGCCCTGGCGCAAGTGGAGGCCATTGTCCTCGGCGGCAGCTTTAGCAGCCCTATCCTCCATCGTCTGTTGGCCGACGAACGGGATCACGTCGCGGCCTGGGTCACGGTCGGCGGGATCGCCAACGCCTTTGCCGCGGCTGCCGACTACTATGCGGGCAAGCTGGAGATGCCGCCGCAGCACGAGTATGTCGTCCCGGCGCTGGGCGCGCCCAACATTTACCCGCTGCTCTTTCTGCGCTATTCGCCGGTCTACAGCGCGGCGCAACTCCCGCCCACGCTCATCGTCCACACCGCGGCCGACAAGGTCACGCCCATCAGCCAGGGTTATGAGTTGGAAGCCGCGCTGCGCCGTGCCGCTGTGCCGGTGGAGGTCTTTTACTACGCGGACGTGAGCCACTACCTCCAGATCGGCGACGCCATGAGCGACGCGGGCAAGGAGATGTTCGCGCGCATCGTCGCCTTTGCCCGCGCCCACCAGGCCGTCCCCCCGTTTGCGCCCGAGCCACCCTAATCCGCCCGGTCCCCGTAGGTGCGGCTTCACGAACGTTAATGAGATAATCGAGGATTTGTAGCGGCGGTTTCCTAACCGCCGGGGCCGCCCGTAACCCCAGATGTGCGGTTGGAAAACCCGCACCTACAGATGAGCAGCCCTAATACGGCGGACCGCCCGCGAGCGATCCCGCTTACAGCCGCGCTGCGGCGCTATGGTACACTGGAAGCATCGCGTAACGGCTCCGCGCCCGGTGCGGAGCGATCCGGCTCTCGACAGGTGTGCCATGACTCAGCTTGAACCGACCACTCTCACAGCCGCGGCCTATACGGCCCTCACCCAGGGCGCGGCCCTGCTCGCTCAACCGCGCGCCGGTGTGTTGCAGTTGACCGACGCCGACCGCGCCGACTTCCTCCATCGCATGAGCAGCAATAACATCAACGCGCTGCGGACCGGCCAAAGCGCCGTCACCGTGCTGACCAGCCCCACCGCGCGCGTCCTGTATGTCTTCACCGTCGTCTGCCGCGGCGACGATCTGCTCCTGCTGCCCGCGCCCGACCAGACCCCGGCCCTGGCGCGCCATCTGCGCAGCCAGATCTTCTTTATGGACAAGGTGAAGGTCCAGGATGTCAGCGACCAGTGGGCGCGGCTGCGCTTGGCCGGACCGCAGGCTGCTCACGCGCTGACCGCGCTGGGCCTGGATGCGACCGGTCTTGCGCCCAACGCCTGGACCCAGATCGGCGCGACGCTGGCGGTCGCCCAGCCCGATTACGGCGTGCCCGGCTACGAGATCATCGTCCCCGCGGACCAACTGGCCGCCGTCACCAGCGCCTTGACCGCGTCCGGCGTCCAGCCCGTGGACGCCGCCGCCTATGAGGTGCGCCGCATCGAACTGGGCCGTCCCGCAGCGGGCGCGGAACTGGTTGAGGAGTACAACCCGCTGGAAGCCGGTTTGGCCTGGGCCTGCGCCGAGAACAAGGGCTGCTACACCGGCCAGGAGATCATCGCCCGCCAGATCACCTATGACAAAGTGACCAAGACGGTGGTCGGCCTGACCGGCGCGCGGCCCTTCCACCCCGGCGAGGAAGTCGCCGTGGACGGCCGCGGCGTCGGCGTCGTCACCAGTGCGACCCTCAGCCCCACCTACGGCCCCATTGCCCTGGCCGTGGTCAAGCGCCCGCACAACACGCCGGGCGTCATTGCCGCCACCCCTGGGCAGACCGTCACGCTGGCCGCGCTGCCCTTTGGCGCGGCCTAAGGAGTCAGCATGGCTACCCAACCGGACACGCTCATTGCGCCCCCCGCCCAAAGCGACTTCGCCGTCGCCACGTGGCGGCTCATCGTCGACGAACAACCGCGTTCCGGCGCGGCCAATATGGCCCTCGACCAAGCCCTGGCCGAAGCGACCGCGGCGGGGGCCCGCCCGCCCCCGCGCCGCGTGTACCGCTGGCCCCCGCCCGCCGTCAGTCTGGGCCGCCATCAGCCCGCCAACGAGATCGACGCCGACGCCGCGGACGCGCGCGGCTATGAGATCGTGCGCCGTCCCACCGGCGGCCGCGCCATCCTCCACACCGACGAGTTCACCTATTCGGTCACCGCGGCCGCGGACGAACCGCGCGTCGCCGGGACGCTCATGGACGCCTATCTGCGTCTGAGCAATGCGCTCCTGGCCGGTCTAAAGATCGTGGGGTTGGCCGCGGACAAGGCGGCGGGTGATGTGCGCGCCGGGCGTGACGTCTCGGCAGTCTGTTTTGAAGTGCCCAGCGCCTATGAGATCACCGGCCCGGACGGGCGCAAGCTCATCGGCAGCGCCCAGAGCCGCCGCGCGGGTTATGTGCTCCAGCACGGCAGCCTGCCGCTCACCGGCGACATCGGCCGTTTGGTCGACGTGCTGGCCCTGCCCGACAAGGTCAGGGAGCGGTTGCGGCGCGACATTACCGAGCGCGCCTGCACGTTGGCTCAGGCCCTCGGCGTGCCCGACGACCATCCGCAGGTGCAGTTCGAGGCCGTCGCCGACGCCATCGCCCAGGGCTTTGGGGCCACGCTCAACCTCAACTTCCGCCGCGCCCAGCCTGCGCCCGCCGAGTTGCGCCGCGCCGCCCAACTCGTCCGCACGCACTACGCCAACCCGGAATGGGTCAACTATCGCTGACCTGCGTCGCCTATGGCCGTCGGACTGCTGACCATCGAGCTATATCTCCCGCTCAACGACAGCCTGAAGGGGAAACGTGGCATCCTCAAGCCGCTGATCGCCCGCCTGCGCCGCGATTTCAACGTCTCCGTCTGTGAAGCCGACGCCCAGGATGTACTTACGCGCGCCGTCCTCGAAGTGGTCTGCGTGAGCCACAATCACGCCCTGGCCCACCGCCACCTGCAGCTTGCCGCCAAGCGCGTCGAAGACTGGCGCATGGACGCCCAGCTCGTCGACTATTCGATTGAGATGTTGGATTGAGCGGCGGCGGTCGCCAACGCGCAGAGGCGCTTACCCCGCCGGCACGGGCGCGGCCAGGGCGGCATATTCCGGCGCGGGCGCGTGCCGCGTATCCACCACCACCTGCCCGTAGTCCAGCTTCACGACCCGGTCCGCCACATCATAATAGGTGTCGTCATGCGTGATAACGATCACCAGCTTGCCCCGGTCGCGCAGTTCCGGCAGCAGCACGCGATAGAACAGGTTGCGAAAGACCGGGTCCTGATGCGCCGCCCACTCGTCAAAGACGTAGATGGGCCGGTCCTCCAGATAGGCGGTGAGCAGGGCCAAACGGCCGCGCTGCCCTTGCGACAAGTCCACCGTGGAAAGTTGGCCGCTGCTGACGCTCACCTTGTGCTCTAAGTGCAGCTTATGCAGATAGCTCTGCGCCTGTGCGTCCAGCCCCTCGGCGGAAAAGCCGAATAACTCCTCAAACAGATAATCGTCCGAAAAAACCGCGGTGAAAAGCTGGCGATACCCCTCCAGCGTGTCCGGCGTCACCGGCTCGCCGTTCAAGCGGATCTCGCCTTCCTCCGGCCAATACAGCCCCGTCAGTAGCTTACCCAGCGTGGTTTTGCCGCTGCCGTTAGCGCCGATCAGAAACAGCAGTTCCCCGGCCCGCATCTCCAGGCCCAGCGGCCCCAGCACAAAGCCTTCCTCGCTGGAGATGCGATAGCGGTGCGCCACACCGTGCAGGCTCACGGCCAGCGTCGGCGGCGGCGCGGCGGGCGGCGCGGACGTCACCTCTACCGCCTCGTGCTCGCGCGTCAAGACCAGCCCCAACTGCTCCAGCCGCGTCAGCGCCACTTCGGCGTTGCTCCACTGCGGCAGCGTCGCCACCAACACGTGGACCGAACTCCGGGCATAGAGCGCCAGCACCGCAAAGCTCGTCAAGGTGCGCGTGTCCAGCGACACCATTGCCGCCAGCGCCAACAGCACCCCGATAAGCACCAGGAAGAAGCCTTGATTCCACGACGTTGCCAGGGCAAAGGCCACCTGCTGCCGGCGCGATGAGTCCGCGAAATCGGCCACGTTGGGGGCAAAGTGATCGCCCCAGTAGGCGGCGCGGCGACCGCGATTGAGCTTGAGCGACTTCAGCCCGCCCAGCAGCGCCTGATAGCGCTTGTACAGTTGGTCCCGCGCGCCAAAGGTGACCCAGGCTTTGGCGCGGGCGCGGCGAAACAGCCACCGGTAGCCCACAAAAGCCGGCGCGATAAACACCGCCGCCCCCAGCAGCGCCCACGGCGCGAGCCAGGCCAGATAGGCCAGACAGCCTACGACCACCGCCCCGTTCACAATCAACATGGCCGACCCGTTGATCGCCGAGGCGACGATCGCCAGATCGTCGGTCAGGGCCGCCAGCAGCCGCCCCGGCCCCACCGACTCCAGCGTCGCCAGCGGCGTCTGCAAGATTTGCCGCGCC
>CAYJQA010000036.1:0-4731 GCA_964372065.1 uncultured Litorilinea sp. | reverse complement strand
CCGCGCCAGCGTCAGCACCAACGACGCTTGGATCTGGGTGGTCTGCCGGATCAGCAGCCACTTGGATACGTAATCCATCGCCAGCGTCAGCAGCACCAGCCCGGCAAACTGCCACACAAATGCCAACTGCACCCCCGCCGCATTGCTGATCTGGCGGCTGATGAGCGCCGCCAACGCCGCATTCAAGAGACCGCTCAACAGCGCAAATGCCGCCGTCGGATAAATCAGTCCGCCGGTATAGCGGCGCATCAAAGCAAAGAGTCGCATAGTCTCCCAACTCAGCTAACGACGCCCGGCCTCGATGGCGGCGGCGCGAAATCGAACAGGCGAATGCGCGGCGGCGCGCCTTCTACCGCCAGCGCGGCCACATAGCCCGGCGCGACCGGCGGCCACGTCAGACGCGCGCGGCCCGTCGCCTGCCCGCCCCCGACCCACGCCGTAGAGCAAGCCACTACGTCCGCCGCGTCCACGCCAATGGTGTGGGGTTCGACCGCCAGCCCCCAGCCGTGCAGTTTGAGATAGGCTTCCTTACCGGTCCAGAGCCGGTAGAACGCTACGTCACGCGCCGCCGGGTCAAGCGGTTGGAGCGCCGCCTGCTCCTGAGGTGTGCAGATCCCGCGGATCAAGGCATCCATGTCGGGCAGCGGCCGCACGATCTCCAGGTCAATCCCGACCGCCCGGTCACTCGCCGCCGCCAACAGCGCAAGATCGCCCCGCCTGGTGACATTGAAGTGCAGGCGCGCTGCGTCCTCGGCCAACATGGGCTTGCCCTGGGCGGCGCGCGCCAAGCGCACCTCCTCCGGTGCACAGCCCAGATAGGCCGCCAAGATGACCCGCTGCGCCCCCCGCCGCGCGGTAAAGGCCAGCCGGTCTGGCGCGCGCACCAACGCGGCGGCGCGCCGCCGTTCCTCATCGTCCAGATAGCGGTCCACTAACGCCGCAGTCGCAGCCGCAGCCGGGATGCGCCAGATATCCACCGCGCCCGCGCCAAGCGCCGTCCGCCACGCGGCATCCATCAGTCCTCGCCAAACCGCGCCTCAGCCAAACAGGCGCGTAGTTCCTGCGCCGTCGCCTGCACGCCCGCGCTCAGATAGGTGGCGTGCGTGCCTTCGACCGCATGCACTTCCAGGTCAGGAATCAGCGCGCGCCACCCGGCCAGCCCGTCCCAGTTCAACGTCTCCCGGCTGGCAATGGTGACGACGCGCCCGGCGTAGGATTGGCGGGGCCGATGCCCGTCCAAGACCGCCCGATAGCTGGCGCGCAGCTCGCGATAGCTCAACTGCCGGTCGCCGTCCTTCAGCGCGGGACGGTCGGGGAACCGTCCCACAATATCCGCAAACCGCGCCAGCAAGGGCCGCTGGAGGTCCTCGTCCGTAAAGGGCACGTGCTCACGCGCCGGATGCCAACTGCGGGGATCTTCGCCAATGTTGCCTACGGTCGCGCCCATCACTCTGCTTTGCTCGTTAACTGGGTCTACAGTGGATTCAGTGCGTTCAGTATACCTGGCCGTCCAGGGAGTTCAAATCTACCCAGTCTGGCATTGTGAGTCAGACGCGCAACCGCCACAGCCAGACGACTGCGGCGGTTGTGGTCAGCAGCCTTCCACCAAGCGGGCTGTGAGCCGTGGCCTTACTGCCAATGCGGCGGCAAAACCGGCGCGCCCAGCCCGTAGCGCTGTGCCAGCCACGTTGCCTGAGCGACGCCGTCCCGATAGCTCGAATGAGCCGACACGACCTGTTCCACCGACCGGCCAAAGGCTGCGGCCAACGGCGCCACCGCCGCCGGCGTAAAGAAGTCGCGGTCGTTCCCCGTCACCAACACGGTCGCGGCCTGGCTGCGCGCCGCCAGGTGGATGGGGTCGAAATAGCTCAGCGTCCGCCACATGGCCGCCGCCTTGTCAGGATAGGCGCGGGCATAGTCGTTCAGTTCCTCCAGCGGATAGGCGTTCGTCGTGGGCGCGAGGCGCGCCGCTGCATAGAAGAGCGTGGGGGTGGCATAGACCGCATCCACCTGCGGGCGCAGCGCCGCGGTCAACAGCGCCATCTCATCGCCCACCAGCGCGATCTTGCTGGCATCCACTTCGGGCCGCGCCAGCAGGAAATCGACCACCCGGCAGCAGTCCGCGACCACGCCCCGGAACACATAGCGCGCCGGGTCGTCGATCCCCTCGGTCAGATAGCCGGGGAAGGCCGCGGCATAGGGCGCATCCGACAGCCGCTTGCCCCGCGCCCGCAGCGATACCGTCACATACCGTTGGCGCTCCTCAAACGACGCAATGTGGACCACGCTGCCATAGCCGCCGGTATGCACCAGCGCCGGAAACGGACCTTGCCCCGTGGGGATGCTGAAGAACGCATGGATGCGATACGGCCCCACGCTGGTCAGCTTGAGGTCATAGAGCGTGGCAAAGTCCGTGCTCCGCAACTGATTCACCGTCAGTTCGGGCGCCGCGGGCAGGGCCGCCAGTTCATCCGTCACCGCAGCCCAGTAGGCAGCCAAGTCGGCGGGCGCGGCAGTTGCTTGTAGACTCATCATCGTCCTCACATTCACTGGTGGCCGCGTTAGGCGCGCGCGGGCTGGGGCTGGAGCAACTCGTCGAAGAAGCGGTTCACGATCGCGCCGTGCTCATAGCCGTTCGAATCGTGGCCGTGGCCCGCATAGGTGTACAGCTTCTTGTTGGCCGTGCCGATCCGTGCGTAGACGGCATAGCCGGTCTCCGGCGGACAAACGTCGTCGTTCAGACCGATATTGACAATGATCGGGCAGGTGATCCGATCCACGAAGTTGTGACAGTCGAAGTAGGCCAGCGTCGCTTCCACCTGCGCCCCGCTGTCGGGATGCACCCGCAAATACTCGTTGATCTCCTCATAGGGATACGAGTGGGTCAACTGGATCGCGTCGTACATGCCTGCCAGGTAGGGCGCTTGGGCCGCCGCCGCCGCGATCTCCTGGCGCATGGACGCCGCCAACAGCGTCAGCGCGCCGCCCTGGCTGCCGCCCTGCACGCCGATGCGCGTGCCGTCCACTTCCGGCCGCGCCAACAAGAAGTCGATCACCCGCCAGGCGTCCACATAGAAGCCGCGATACCCGTAGGTGTTGCGGTCCGTGATGTTATAGGTGAGCAGCCCGGGATAGCCCGGATTCACCTGCTGGTTGGAGCGCAGCTTGCCGCGCGGGGCCACGCCAAAGCAGGCATAGCCGCGCAGCGCATAGGCTTTGGGCAGCGTCGGCTCCGAAATGTAACCGGGATAAAAGACCATGGCGGGCAGCCGTGCGGCGCGCACGCGCGGCAGACAGTACCAACCCGCCACCCGCACATTGTCCAGGCTGTCGTAATGCACCTCGAAGACCTCCACCTCCGGTGTGGACCGGAGTGGGACCGGCGTCACCTGGGCGTTGAGCGGGATGGCCGCGGCTTGGGCCACCACGTCGTCCCAAAAGGCGTCAAAGTCCGGCGGCTTCACCACGCTCGTGCCATAGTCGGCAGGATTGCGTGTGGTCATGGGATCATCTACTCCTCACTGTGGTTACTGTGGTTGCGCTCGGCGCGAACGCCGATTACTGTGGCTGCGCTTGGCGCAGAAGCGAAACAAGATGGGCCAGGACGATCGCGTCCTCGCCAGGATTGAGCGTATACGGGTTGAGATAGAGACTCGTGGCGTCGTTGGGGGCCACGGCAATCGACGGCTCGCCATCCAGCAGACGCTGCACCACGTCGTCGGCGGTCAGACCCAGGCGCGCCGTGTCCAACGTGACCTTGGCGCGCGGGACCGGCTGACCCGCGCCGTTGGGGAACGACCGTTCGGCCGCCACGCCCGGCAGCGCGTTGAGCGCCGCGCACCAGTCCGCGACCATGCGCTCGTGCTCGGCGGCGCGCGCCTCATGGTCCAGCCCCAGATACCACTTGACCGCGGCCAGCACGCCCACCAGTTCTTCCTTGCCCACCTTCATCGGTCGCCCGATGTTGGCGTTGGGGTTGCCGTTCAGCGCGCACGCCCGAATCAGGTCGCGCCGCCCCAAGATCAGTCCCGACGTCTGCGGCCCGTGCAGGTCCTTGCCGCCGGAAAAGACCACCAGATCCGCGCCCATCTGCGTGTAGCGCCAGAGGTTGTCCACCGGCGGCAGTTGCGCCGCGGCGTCGATCACCACCGGGATACCGTGGGCATGGGCAATCGCAATGAACCGTTCCAACGGCATATCTCCGTAGCCGGTCATGCCCGCCTGCGTCCAAAACGCCAGCGCGGTGGCCGGCGAGATGGCGGCTTCCATCTCCCACGCCGCCGGGCCGATCTCCACCAGCCGGACGCCCACCGCTCGCACCGCATGGTCATATCCGTTGCGGTGGGAGCGGTGGACGATGACCTCGTTCTTTAGCCCGGTCAGGTCCGGCAGCCGGTGCATGGCGGCGGGGTCCTCGCCGGTAATGCAGGCCGCCGTCGCCAATACCAGCCCCGCCGCCGCGCCGCAGCTCACATACGCGGCTTCGTTGTGGGTCAGCTCCGCGATGCGGTTGCCCACAGCGGTCTGCAGCTCCTCCAGATTCACATGACTGGCCGCGGCCTCCACCATCGCCGCCATCACTTCCCGCGGCATGATCGAACCGCCCAGCCGCGTGTAAGTGCTCAGCGCGTTGATCAGCGGGCGTACGCCCAACTGTGTATAGAGATCGGACATGGCAAACCTTGTGGGTGCGTGACCCGTACTGTGGGTAGGGTGGGTCGGGAGCAAGGG
>CAYJQA010000035.1:0-18123 GCA_964372065.1 uncultured Litorilinea sp. | reverse complement strand
CGAAGAGAAGCGGGCCATCGCCGATCTCGTCTATACCTATCACCGGCAAGGATACAAAACCAGCGAGAACGAAATCACCCGCATTGCCGTGAACTGGTTACTTTTGGATTTCAACGAGAGGGGAGAACAGAGCGTCCTGGCGCGGATGCTCGACCTGTTGCATGGTTGACGCCATGCCACCGTGGTATCACGGTTGCGCGCCATCATGCCGTTTCGGCGGCATGAACCGAAATTAGCACACACTCTATGGAAAAAATCGGCAAGTCATTACAAACTACCAGCATCGCCGAGATCGTCAAACGGGCGCGGGAACAGTCCTATGTGAAGCGTCTGAGCGCCGAGCAGGAACGGACCGTCAAGGACGTGGGCGGGATTCTCGTGCCCAACGCCTTTCAAGTGCCCAACGAAGTGGTGGATGAGGGCTGGCTGAAAGAGCTTGGCGGTGCAGAGATCAAGGTGCTGCTCTTTATCATCCGCAAGACCTTTGGCTTCAACAAGATCGGCGGCGACCGCATTCCACTCTCGCAGATCATCGCGGGGACCGGCCTCGCGCGCCAAACCGCCGTTTCGGCGATCCAGGTGTTGGAAAGCTGTTCACTCATTCGGGTCATCCGCGCTAGATCGGAAGACGGCGTCAGAAAGATCAACTTCTACCAACTCATCACCCGCAGCGACTACAACCGGGGATGATGAGGGTAGTCTAGTAGCTAGACCACCCTGTCCAATTTTTCACCTGACCACCCCTCACAGCCTGTCAAACGGCGCAATAACGAAAGGGGTAGTCTTGTAATTAGACTATGCCTTACGATTCTCGTTGTTGGAATAAGCCGTGTGACTAGACCACCCCCATCGGGTTGCCGCGGCGTCGCATCGTGGCATGGGGTAGTCTAAAAACTAGACCATCAATACATATCAATACTATGTCAATACTATTGATAGTCTAGAAACTGGACTACCCCCAAGGTGTCAAAGATGTTGACACTTTAGTTTAGAGGATACGGTCGTTGGATGAGCGGCAGACCGGAGAGGGGAACTCACGCAAATCGTGCTGAGAAATGAATGAAATCCTTCATGCCTGCATGTGCCCACGCGCGGTATAACTCAGCGGATGCACATAAGAAACGAACTGCCCTTCCGGGGGAACGTTGCAAAGAGCGTTGCAAAGAGAACAGCCGCACGCATGGCGACAGTCTGGGTGCATATGTCGTGCGTTTCTTGGGGATCAAGCACAACAGTTGCTGAAAGGTCTATCTGGAAAACGAAGACCAACGGAGTAGAGCCTTGAATGGCAGTTTGACCCCATTGCAAGAGGAGAGAATCCGCGCCGCTGTTAAGATCCTTATCCGCTATCTAGCGGATCTTCATCAGCTAACCGATGAATTACAGAAAACCAATGATCGCGATAACAAGCAGTCGCCACATAAACCATCAAGGACATCGTCTGCCGACGCAAAGTCGCTACACACAAAATCAAGTGTGTAGAAACAAGCAGAAAACTGAAGGTCGATCAGGTTCACCCTTGTTCATTCCCACCGCTAATATCTTCAGGCCTACCTGGAACAAGCATTGCATCGAGATCACTCCTCTTAAGCCTCCGCTGATTCGATCCCTTTATATAAAAGAAGGGCAACCTCCCATCAGCCATATAGCTATATATCGTGGCCTTCGATACCCCAATATACGCCATCGACTCTGCAACCGTCATCCAGCGATCTTGTTTGGTAACATCAGTCATGCCAGGCACCCGCCCACATACCCATATACACCCAAGAAAACTAAATTATACCCATATTGACAAAATTGGAATTTCAGTAACAATAGAACACACCAAAAAGACCTACGTCAGCACCACTTCAGTCTGCCTGAAATCATACTATAGTTCGGTCCAGGACCTCTCATCACCATAAGACGAAGAACATATGGAAAAGCTCGATCTACAACGCGAATTTCTCAGAATAGCGGGGGAGCACGGTGTACTAGGCAATCAGCAAGGAACCATTGCCTATGGCTACGCACGCGTTTCATCGGCGCTACAGGCCGAGGAAGGTGCGTCTGGCCTGCCGCGCCAACTTACCCATCTCCACGAAGCGGCCTTACGTGAGCGGCTATTTATACCCTTCGACCTCGTATTTGTGGATGATGGATACTCCGGTTTTCGCTTTGCCGACAGGCCAGCGTTCACCAGATTACGCTACGAACTGCGCAGCAACAAACGCGCAGATCATCTGATAGTCGAAGAGATTGACCGATTATCCCGCAATGCCGATTGGCATCAGGGATTCCTACTTGAGGAGTTTGTACGCCGAGAAGTACAAATCCACTTCTACAACGAACCTGGCTCTGAGCTTGAACGCTACATCAAAGGCTATATCGCTCAAGAGGCGATGCGCAAAGAGCAGGAACGTATGCGGTTGGGCAAGCTATACAAGGCAATGGATGGTCGTGTTACCGCAACCAGAGCAGCGTATGGGTACCACATTAGTGACTCAAAAGATAGCCACTACGTGCTGGACGACGAGGAAGCACCCATCGTGAAAACAATCTATGACTGGCTCACTGAGGAGCGGTCAACGCTTGGACAGATTGCAGTCAGGCTTAACGAGCTACAGGTTCCTGGGAGAAGGGGCGGGAAGTGGAGTCCGGGAACGCTGCTCAACATGGTAAAAAATGAGGTCTATAAAGGTTGGTTTATCACAAACCGACTAACCTATGAAATCGTTGGGTATGACGATAGTAGCAAGCCAAAACGTAAATGGCGAACGCGTCCAGAAGAGGAGTGGATTTGGGTTCCCGTACCGGCCATAGTATCCGAAGAACAGTGGGATAAAGCTCACGAGGTGTTGCGCGGCAATCGAACATTTTCCTCCCGTCGCTCAAAAGGTGAATTCTCGAATTGGCTTTTATCTGGTCTCATCGAGTGCGAAATCTGCCACTACCAATATCGCGCCGCGCGCGGTGGCACCTCAGTAAAAGGACAGCTTGGGCCGATCCGTTACTATCATTGTGGTGGTCGTTGGTCGCATAAGGCAAGAGCCTTGGGATCTGCTTGTCGGTCACCATATGTACATGCCGAGGTACTGGAAGCAGCCGTTTGGGACAAAATCCAGGAACTCATTCTTCATCCAGAGCGAGTGTTCCAGGTCCTGACGGAGGAATATACCAACCAGCAAGTTCGCGACCTCGACAATCAGTTAGCATATATTACTTCACAGGCAGTCAAACTCGAGAAGGCGAAGGCACGATGGGACGCTGCTTACGCACGGGCGATCATTGACATTGATGATTATGAAGATAAGGTAAAGCACATACGAGCTAAGCTTGCAGGGCTGCGTCAAAAGCAAAGCGAACTTGAGTTTGAATACGAAAAGCTACGGCAGGAGAGTGACCTTAAGGACGAGATACAACGACGATTAGAAGGACTGCGCTCTGGAACGTTACCCGACTTACCCTATGATCTGAAGCGGACAATTACAACGATTCTCGTTGACAAGATCGTGCTTAACTCAACGACTGGGCGTGGGATCATTTATGGTGCGATACCACCCACCCTTTTTGAGTTACATTCCAGCCCGAAATCACGATCACGTGACTGGTCCCGGTGGCATGGA
This sequence comes from uncultured Litorilinea sp., assembly GCA_964372065.1. Lineage (GTDB taxonomy): Bacteria > Chloroflexota > Anaerolineae > Caldilineales > Caldilineaceae > QEUY01. The sequence goes on along the minus strand of CAYJQA010000035.1, from coordinate 14,515 downwards.
ATCGCTCATAGAGCGCATCGGGGATCCCCGCCTCCACGCCCAGCAGCATCCCTGCAGCCAGACTCGCCTGGGGGTCGGGCAGACTCGCCTGTAGCAGCGCCAGCCCGCGACTCCGCAGCCCCGCGGCCCAGCGCCGCCACGCCTGCCCCGCAGGGCGCGCCCCGTCCGCAAGGGGCAAGTGTTCCACCTGCGGTGCATAGATCATGCTGTGGATGCCGTTCCGCGCCAGGTACTCGCGGTACGAAAAATCCTCGAAGTCGGGCGGCGTCGCCAACCGGCCGGTCACGGTCACCCGGTCACCATAGGCGTAGCGCGGCAAGCTGTCCGTCAGCAGCCGGGCGTGCCCCGTCACCGCATGGGTCGCGCCTTGCTCGTCGATCAGCCGCGCCACCGCCACCACCACCTCTTGACGGTCGTTTTGGATCACCGGGAAACCGTCCACATAACCCGCGACCGTAACCTGGGGGGCGGACCGGTCGAAGGCGGCCTGGGCGGGCAGGTTCCACGCCGCCAGGTCGCCCGCGGTCCAACAGGGCGTCAGCGACTGCGCGGCATAGCGCAGCCCGCCCACCAGCACACACAACGCCGCGCCCACGACCAGCCCCGGCGCGATGCCCCGCCGCGGCGGCGTGAACCCTGCCGTCACCGGCCAGCGCATGGCCCCGGCGGCCAGGCGCGGCTGCCAGTGGTTGAGGAAGCCCGTGAAGGGCAGCAGCGCCAACGGCGGCAGCCACAGCCACCCCGGCAGCCCGCAGCCAAGCAGGCCGGCGTCCCACGCCAGCCGTCCCAACATGATGCCCGCCCCATAGGCGAGCGCAAGATAGAGCAGCGTCATAGGCAGAGCGCAGCGATCTGCGGGGCGCGGCCTCTCCGCGCCCCCTGATTACACCCCAGAGTGGCCTGCCGCGCAATCCGCGGGCCGCCCATGCGGAGTGCCCAGCAAACCGCGCAAAAACGTGCTACAATTGAGTAAAGCGCCGCAGCGTGGCGGCGCGCAAGCGTGTGCTTTCCGGAGCGAGATGGCGCTCGGTTCACACGCCGGTATCCCATCGTGGAAGGGGAATCTATGACTCACATCGCCCTGACACACACGGAAGTAGATCTGCTGCTCCGAGTTTTGCGGGAGCTTGAGTCGGAGCTGCACACGGAAATCGTGCACACGGACCGTAAGGAGTTTCGGGATCATCTCAAGGAAAACCGGGCGGTGATCCACGAGATCGTCGCCAAGCTCCAACAGCTTCCTCAGGACGAGATGGAGCAGAACGCCAAGTCACCGGCATAGGCCCGGCACAGCCACAACCCGCTGCCGGGCACAGCGCCGGATCGCACGCGGATCACCATTGCGTGGAATCCATGCGATAGGCCAGGTCCACTAGATCGCCTGGATCGAACAGGCCCATCAACAGCCGCGCGGCGTCGGCCTTGGTGGCGTCGCCCGCGTCCGGCTGTAGCAAGACCTGTTCGCCAAACGCGCCGATCTCCTGTACCGCCCACTCATAGCGGTAATAGTTCACCGCCAACGCATCGATCGCGGTGTCGCCATAGCCGCGCAGAAAGAGCGCTGCCTCGCGCGGCTCCACCGGCAGCGCGACGCGCTGCCCGACGACAAAGATCAGATCGCGCTCCTTGGGGGCCAGGATCGTTTCGTCCCAGTCCACGATGTGCAGCCCCCCGTCCGCGGCGATGAGCACATTGCCGCGGTGTATGTCGGCGTGGCACACGACAAACGCCCGTGCGCGCTGCAGCAGCCCCGCCTGCAACCGCTGCCCCAACGCCGCGGCCCGCGCCAGAATGTCGTCGATGAGGCCGCGCCGTTCCCGCCAGAATGCGGCGAGTTCCCGTTCATGGGGATTGGTGTAGTCCCGCACCGCGATTTCGGCCTGCAAGGTCCGCGCGATGCGGCTCCATTGCAGATGGGGCACAAACGTCTCGTGTTTCATCTGCGCCGCCAACTCCGGCGACGGTGCGACGCCATGAATCCGGCGCAGGATCGCGCCATACTCGACCCACTGGTCATCGGTCAGCCCGGCAGCCAACCCCGACACACCCTCGATAAACGGGTAGAGGATCAGCCGGAACGCGCCGACCGCGGCCCACAGATCGCGGGTCCGCGTCGCCAGCGGCGCGACCACTTCGGCAATACCGTGGGACTGGAGAAAGTGGGGCACAATCAGCCCCGGTTCATTGATCGGCCCCCGGCGGACCTTGACGAAATAGGCGCGGCCGTCGTCGCCATCGGCGCGAAAGACCCACGCATGAGAGTCGTACCCAATCGGCAGGAACTCCATACGTCCGGCGGTGATGCCGTAATGGGCTTGGAGTCCGGCAAGCATCGCCGCGTCGGTCAAATCCGGTCGCTCCAACATGACCTGTGTTCCCTTCTTTGCGCTGATGGATGCGATATAAATCGCGCGGCCGCCGGGCTGGCCGCGCCCAGCACACCCCTCCGGCAAGGACTGGCCGCGCATCTCGCTGCCCTGCTCGGCGAAGAACCCACGCCCCGGACCGGCTAGTCTGCCGAATAAGCTATCCCCACGCGCGAAATCCTTTGACCTTCGCGGCAACGTGCGCTAGACTATCGCCCAGCATACTACGAAGCCGTGTTCTCATCACGCGCGGGCCGCTCGCCACACTGCTCGGAACCGGCAGTCTCGCGCCATTTGCCCTTGCCGTTCGCCCACTAGAGGAGGTAGACCTTGCAAGCGTTTGACTATGTGCGCGCATCGAGTGTCGACGAGGTCGTGTCGCTGCTCGCCCAGAACGGCGACCAAGCGCGCGTCCTGAGCGGCGGCACCGATCTGCTGGTTGCCCTGCGCGAAGGCCGTCGCCGCGCCAGCCTCGTCATTGACGTCAAAGGACTGCCGGAGACGAGCCGGCTTGACTATTCCCCGGCCACAGGGCTGACCTTCGGCGCGTCGGTGCCCTGTTACCGGCTGTATGACAACGCCGAAATCGCCGCCGCCTATCCCGGCCTCATGGACGCCGCCCACATCATCGGCGGCGTGCAGGTGCAGGGGCGCGCCAGCATCGGCGGCAACCTCTGCAACGCCTCGCCCGCGGCCGACTCCATCCCGGCGCTGATTGCCTATTCCGCGGTCTGCACCGTGGCCGGCCCCAGCGGCACGCGCGAAGTCAAGGTCGAAGACTTCTGCGTCGCACCGGGGCGCACCCAACTGCAAAACGGCGAGTTCCTCGTCTCCATTCATATTCCGGCCAACGTGCCGGGCTTTGGCGCGGCCTATCTGCGTTTCATCCCGCGCAACGAAATGGACATTGCCGTGGTGGGTGTGGGCGCATCGGTGGTGCTAGACGCCACGCGCAGTCGTTTCGTGTCGGCGCGCGTCGCGCTGGGGGCCGTCGCGCCCACGCCGCTCTATGTCGCCGAAGCGGGCGCAGCGCTGGCCGGTAAACCGGTCAACGCCGCGAGCATCGAGCAGGCCGCCCAGATTGCCCAGGCGGCGGCCCGTCCCATCAGCGATATGCGCGGCACCGCCGACTATCGCAAGCATCTTTCCGCGGTCCTGACCCGGCGTGCGCTGGAACAGGCCGTGGCCCGCGCCAAGGCCGCCTAGACCGGCCCACCGCCAGCGCCATTTTTACCAGGGCTAATCATCAGGGAGATCGAATCGAATGTCCAACAAAGTCCGCGTCCAGGCCAAAATCAACGGCGACGACATGGAATTTCTCTGCGAGCCGCGCCAGAGCCTCTTGGAGGTCCTGCGCGACACGCTCAACCTCACCGGCGCTAAAGAAGGCTGCAACAACGGCAACTGCGGCGCGTGTAACGTCATCCTCAACGGCGTGCTGGTCAACTCCTGTCTGGTCCTGGCCGTGGAGATCGACGGCGGCGAAGTGACCACCATCGAAGGCGTCAGCCTAGCCAACGAGCTGCACCCCATCCAGCGCAAGTTCCTGGAGCACGCCGCGCTCCAATGCGGCATCTGCACACCCGGCTTCATCGTCTCGGCCAAGGCGCTGCTGGACAAGAACCCCGACCCCACCGAGCACGACGTGCGCATGTGGCTGGCGGGCAATCTGTGCCGCTGCACCGGCTATGACAAGATCGTGCGCGCCGTCCTGGACGCCGCCGACAGCCCGGAGTTGGAGTCGGCCCGCGGTTAGGCCGTCCCCATGGAGCACGAAGTCTGGATTCCCGCCGTCCATCGCGACCTCACCGGCGGTGCGGAGACGGTCAAGATCGCCGGGGCTACGGTGGGCGAAGTAGTTGCCGCGCTGGACGCCCGCTTCCCCGGCATGGCGGCCCGCCTGCTGGATCACGGGCGCATCCGGCCGCACATCTCGGTCGCGATCAACGGCGTCATCGCGCACCGCGGTCTGCATCAGCGCATCCCGGAGCCTAGCGAGATTCACTTCGTTCCGGCCCTGGGCGGCGGCTGATTTCGACTTGCCTCAATCACGCAATTCGCCATCCGGGTAGCCAGCGGGCTGCCCGGATGGTTTGTTTTTCATCGCACATCCGCAGATGTCGGGGCGAGCTTACCTGCCGCCCCGGTTGGCCTATGCTATAATCCCCGTTATGTCCATTCACGTGCTGCCGCCGGATGTCGCGGCCAAGATCGCGGCGGGCGAAGTTGTCGAACGCCCGGCCAATGTCGCCAAAGAACTGCTCGAAAACAGCCTCGACGCTGGGGCCACCGAGATCCGCGTCGAGCTGCGCGAGGGCGGGCAGCGCCTCTTGCGCGTCACGGACAACGGTCACGGCATCCCCGCCGACGAAGCGCCCCTCGCGTTCACGCGCCACGCGACCAGCAAGCTCGCCACCGCCGACGACCTGGAGCATATCGCCACCTACGGGTTCCGCGGCGAGGCGCTCTACAGCATCGCCGCCGTCAGCCAAGTCACCCTCACCACGCGCAGCCGCGACGAGGAATTCGCCGTCCAACTGCGGATGGATGGCGGCGTCCCCACCGGTCAGAGCCGCACCGGCGCGCCCACCGGCGCCAGCGTCCAAGTGGAGCATCTCTTCTTCAATGTGCCGGCGCGCAAGAAGTTCCTGCGCAAGCCCGCCACCGAGGCCGGTCAGATCGCCGCCATCGTCCAGCGGTATGCGCTGGCCTTTCCCGACCGCCGCTTTAGCCTGGTCAACGACGGCCGCGCCGTCTTTCAGACCAACGGCAGCGGCGACCTGTTCGACGTGCTGGCTAAGGTCTACAGCCTGGAGATCGCCCGCCAGATGGTCCCCATTGGCGGCGCGGGTGACGCCGCGGGCGCGCCGGGCGCGAATCTCGGCGACGAGGTGGATTTCATGGTGCTGCACGCGCCGCCGCAGGTTGACCAGTTGCCCCCGCCCGAGGCCGTCGCCACGGGCTACACCAGCTTGCCGTCGCTCACCCGCGCCAACCGCGGCAGCATCGACCTCTTTGTCAACCGGCGCTATGTGGAAGACCGCACCCTCACCCAGGCCGTGATCCAGGCGTATCACACGCTCCTGCCGGTCGGTCGCTATCCTATGGCCGTGGTCTTTTTGGAGATCGACCCCAGCCAGGTGGATGTCAACGTCCACCCGCAGAAGACCCAGGTTCGCTTCGCCGACGAACGCCGCCTCTTCAGCGTCGTGCAGAAGGCGGTGCGCCGCGCCCTGGTCCGCCATACGCCGATCCCCACCGTCGACACGCCGCGGCCCGCGCCGGATACAGCCGGTACCTGGTCGCCCGGCGGCGTCACGCGGCCCGGCTACACGCCGGCGCAGCCCACCTTTGACATGCCCGTATCCCAACCCCTGCCGCGGCCCGCGGACGAAATGCACGACGTCGCCCGCCGCGACTGGTCGCAGCCGGCCTCGCCGCCGCCCGTCGAGCGCAGCGACCCACCCGCGTCCGCGCCGCAGCATGAGATCGTCGCCGCCAGCAAGCTGCCGCCGCTGCGCGTGGTCGGCCAGGTGGGCGCGCTCTACATCATCGCCGAAGGGCCGGAAGGCGTCTATCTCATCGACCAGCACGCGGCCCACGAGCGCATCCTCTACGAGCAGTTCATGGCCCAGCGCGCCGCCAGCGGGACCGGCGTCGCCCAACAACATTTGTTGGAGCCGTTGACGCTCCACGTCGGCCATGACCTCACCGGGCAGGTCGCGGATCACCTGGACGAACTGGCCGCGGTCGGCTTTGCCGTCGAGTCGTTTGGCGGCGAGAGCTACCTGGTGCGCGCCGTGCCCGCCGTCCTCAGCGGCCAAGACCCGCTGCGCGTGCTGGAAGAAATCGTCTCGTCGTTAGGCGGTCGCCGCAACCAGGTGGGCGAGACGCTGGAGGCGCGCCTGGTCAAGCTCATCTGCAAGCGCGCCGCCATCAAAGCCGGCCAGCTTCTCAGCCCCCTGGAGATGCAGGAACTGGTCCGCCAGTTGGAGCAGTGCGAATCCCCGCGCACCTGTCCGCATGGCCGTCCCACCATGCTCCAGCTATCGGCGGGCGAACTAGAGAAAGCCTTTGGCCGCGTGTAGGCCGGTCTTGCGGCGCGCCACTTGCCGGTGCGGTTCTCGCGAGCATTGAGCGAATGTCCGGGTAATCGTAGGGGCGCTTTGCCTAGCGCACATCTGGGGTGACGATGGCCCCGGCGGAAGGTAGACTGCGCACGATCGCGCCCGGCTTTGGCCGCCCAAACCCCCTATGATATACTTGCTCAATTGTGACTTTGCGGATGATTTTTGAAAATCAGCCAGGAAACCGAGGAGACAATGTCGTTAACCATTACCACTGAACCCCTGGACAACCGCCAGTTGGCGCTGCGCGTCCAGGTCGACCAAGCCCGCGTTGACGTGGAGCTGCGCAAAGCCGCGGCCAAACTCGCCGGCGAACTCCGCATCCCTGGCTTCCGCAAGGGGAAAGCGCCCTATCACACGGTCGTGCGCTATGTCGGCCTGCCGGCGCTCTTTGAGGAGTTCCTGGAGCCGCTGGGCGAGCAAGTCTATCGCGAGGCCCTGAGTGAAACCACACTCGAGCCGTACGCCATCGCCCAACTGGACCTGGAAGGTCTCGATCCGCTGACCTACAAGTTCATCGTCCCGCTGGACCCGGAAATTGTGTTGGGTGACTATCGCGCCCTGCGCGTCGAAGCGCCCACCGCCGAGGTGGACGAGGCCGACGTAGACGCGCGGCTGGAAGAGCTGCGCGACGAACACGCCACCTACGGCGAAGTCACCCGCCCCAGCCAGTACGGCGACATGCTCACCGTGGACGTCAAGAGCATCTTGGCCGCGGAAGAAAACGCCGAAGGCGATCCCACCGTCGTGCTCGACGAGAGCGACTGGGACGTCACGCCCGACCGCGACAACCCCATGGATCCGCCCGGCTTGGACGAGGCGCTCTTGGGCATGGTCCCCGGCGACGAAAAGAGCTTTACCCTGAGCTGGCCTGCCGACTCCCAGAGCATCTATGCGGGCAAAGCGGCCAACTTCAATGTCAAGCTGCACAAGATTCAGGCCCACGAAGCGCCGGCTCTGGACGACGCCTTTGCCCAGTTGATCGGCCCGGACTTCCCGACGTTGGACGACCTCAAGGCCAGCATCCGCAAGGAGCTTACCGACCAGGCCACCGCCGAGGCGGAAAACGCCTATCTCGAAAAGGCGCTGGACGCGCTGGTCGCGCAGAGCACGCTGGTCTATCCGCCGGTCGTGGTCGAAGACCAGATCGACGTCATGATCAACGAGTTTGAACGCCAACTACGCCAGCATGGCATCGAAAACGTGCAAGCCTATTTGCGCCAGATCGACCAGACCATGGAGCAATACCGCGAGAGCCTGCGCGAGACGGCCGAGCGCGTCGCCCGCCGCAACCTGGTCATCTCTGAGCTGTACCGCCTCGAGGGCATCGAGATGACCGAGGAAGACATCGCCGCCCGCGTCAAGGCCATGTTGGGCGAAGAGAGCGAAGACGATCCCGAGTCCAACCGTGCCCTGCGCGAGATGATGTTCAACGGTGCGGGCCGCGCGGTTTTGGAGAGCCAAATCCTTAACGACAAGGCGCTGGACCGGCTGCTCGCCATCGTGCGGGGCGACGAGCTCCCGCCGCTGCCCGAGCCGCAGCCCGCCGACGAAACCCCCGTGGCCGAGGCCGCGCCGGTCGCGACGGCTGAGGCCGTCACTGAGGCCGTCACCGAGGCCGACGCGCCCGCTGAGGCCGCGCCTGAACCCGGCAGCGAAGGTTAGGCGGAACTGCTAACGGAACGCAAACACGCAATCGGAGCCGGCTTACGAAAAACCCGTCCCGCGTAGGCGTATGGTAGGGGTGCTTGCAGCAATTTTGTACCTGCGGCCCACTCGGACTGGAGCCGAACCACGATTGGAGAACCATGCATGATCCAGCCAACTAACCTTGTTCCGATGGTCATCGACAGCAGCGGCCGCGGCGAACGCGCCTACGATATCTACAGCCTGCTGCTCAAAGAACGCATCGTCTTTTTGGGCTATCCGATCAACGACCAGATTGCCAACCTTGTCGTCGCCCAACTGCTCTATCTGAACGGCGAAGACCCGAACCAGCCTATCAATATGTACATCAACAGCCCCGGCGGCAGCATCTACGCCGGTCTGGCGATCTACGACACCATGCAGATGATCCCCGCGCCGGTGAGCACCTACGCCGTGGGCGTCACCGCCAGCATGGGGACCGTGCTCTTGGCCGCGGGCGCGAAGGGCCGGCGCTATGCCCTGCCCCACGCCACGATCCACCTGCACCCCGCCAGCAGCGGCGCGCAGGGTTACACCGAGGACGTCCGCATCGCCTTCCGCGAGCAGGAGCGCGTCCAGACGCAGCTCTTCCACCTGGTCGGCAAGCATACCGGCCATTCCTGGAAGGACATCGAACATGACTTCGAGCGCGACCGCTATATGAACGCGCTCGAGGCTAAGGAATATGGTCTAGTCGACGAGCTCCTGGGCGACTCCTCCGATATCGTGCAGGTCAGGAACGGCGAGATCATGGTGCCGGGTTGGACCAAGAACGGCGCCAACTAGGGCGATCTGATTCCGGCCTATGGAACGAGGCATTTGCCCTGACGCCGCACCACCTTGTGGGACGCGCCCGGCAAATGCCTCGTTTGTGTACATGGTCCCGACGAGTGAGGTAAACAAAGGAAACCGATGGCAGAGACACCCACGCGCGGTGAACCCCGCTGCTCCTTTTGCGGCAAGGACCGCTCCGAAGTCCACCGGCTGATCGAAGGGCCGGGGGACATCTACATCTGTGACGAATGTGTCCTGCTGGGCGCGGAAATCCTGGCCGAAGAAGGCGTGACCGAAGTCGCCCATGTCGCCAAACCGGCCGCGCTCGACGTGCGGACCATCCCCAGCCCGCGCGAGATCGTCGCCCATCTGGACCAGTATGTCATCGGCCAAGAGCGCGCCAAGAAGGTGCTGTCCGTGGCCGTTTATAACCACTACAAGCGCGTCTTTGGCGTGCGCGCCAGTGGCGACGGACAGCGCGAGGTCAACCCGGACAGCGCGCGCGACGATGACGATGTGGAACTGACCAAGAGCAACGTCTTGCTCATCGGCCCCACGGGCAGCGGCAAGACTCTGTTGGCGCAGACTCTCGCCAGACTGCTCCAGGTCCCCTTTACCATCGCCGACGCTACCACCCTCACCGAAGCCGGCTATGTGGGCGAAGACGTGGAGACCATCCTCGTCGGCCTGCTCCAAAACGCCGAGTGGGACACGGCGCGCGCCGGTCATGGCATCATCTACATTGACGAAATCGACAAGATCGCGCGCAAAGGCGGCGACAACCCCAGCATCACCCGCGATGTCAGCGGCGAAGGCGTACAGCAGGCGCTGCTCAAGATCATCGAGGGCACGACCGCCAATGTGCCGCCCGGCGCAGGGCGCAAACACCCGCAGCAAGAATTTATCCAGTTGGACACGCGCAATATTCTCTTTATCTGCGGCGGCGCGTTCGCCCATCTCAACGATCTGGTGCGCAAGCGGTTGCAGCGCCGCGGCAGTCTCGGCTTTGTCGCCAACGACGAAGACGCCTACTTGCGCCAGCGCGACGCCCAGTTGCACGGCGAAGGCGAAACCGGGCCTCTGCCCGACGACCTCACCGAGCGCCAGCGCGAGCTGCACATTCGCCGGCTGGAAAAAGAAAGCCGCGACGAGAGCTTCTACTTGGGTCAGGTCATGCCCGACGACCTACTCAACTTTGGCCTCATCCCGGAGTTCATCGGGCGGCTGCCCGTCTTTGTCAACTTGGAAGGGTTGGACCGCAAGACGTTGGTCCGCATCCTCACCGAGCCGAAAAACAGCGTCGTGCGCCAGTTCCAACGGCTCTTTGCCATGGACGACGTGACGCTGGAGTTTGCGCCGGATTCGTTGGAGGCCGTCGCCACCGAGGCCTTCATGCGCCGCACGGGCGCGCGCGGGCTGCGCAGCATTGTGGAAGAAGCCCTGCTCGACGTCATGTTCGAGATTCCCAGCCGCAGCGACGTGGCTCGCTGCGTGGTCACGCGGGAAGTCTTCACCCAGAACCGCGCGCCAACGCTCTACAATCAGCAAGGCCAGCTCGCGCACATCGGCCGCGAGCTACGCCCCGCGGCGTAGGCGCGACGCTCGCTGTCATTCCGAACGAATGTGAGGAATCTCTCTGCTGTAGCAACTTGGCAGAGAGATTCCTCCTCGCAGACTCGTCGGAATGACAAGGTTGGAACTCGAGTAGTCTACGGCAACCCTACTGCAGCCCTAACGCCATCACCGCACGCGCCAGCGCGGCCTGTCCCGCACGCAGGTCCGTGCGAAACAGGCCGAAGTAACGCAACTCCATCAGGCTGATCCCCGTCTCCAGATCGTCGGCGGCCGTCGCAAAAGCATCCACCGCGACCAGCATCTCGCGCCAGGCCGGAGCCAGCCGCGCCGACGGCTGCATCGCCCGCGCTTGCTCGTTCAGGCTGCGCAGCGCGTCGATGAGCACGCCCGTCTGCCGCACCCAGTCGCCCATGCCCAAGAGCATGGGGTCCGCGTCAAAGGCATCGATCTGCGCATCCAGCGCCGCCGCGGTCCCGCTATAGGCGATCGCCAGGCCGGACGCTGTGGCTAAGAACGCCTGCTCGTCAATGCTCGGCGTGGGCTGCGGCGCGGGACCGGACGCGGGCAGCAGCGCGATCAGCGCGTCGACGCCGGCGGGCGTCTCCGTGGGCGTCGGGGTTACGGTCGGCGTTGCTGTGGGCGTGAGCGTCGGTTGGGGCGTCCGGGTGGGCGTCGGCGTGGGTGTAGACGTGGGGATGGGCGACGGCGTCCAGGTCGCGGTCGGCGGCAGCGTGAAGGTGGGCGGCGGCGCGATGACGACCACCGCCGCGGCGGGCGGCGCGGTGGGCAGCAGCGCGGCCGGAATCGGGCGCGGCGTCGCCGTGGGCGTCGGCACCGCGGTCGCCGTCGGCGTGGGCGGCACGCCGGCAGCCGACCCGCTCACCATCCACCAAGCGCCTCCCACCATCACCAAGCCCAGGGCCAGAAACAGACCCAGCAGCGTCAGACCCGCCATGAGGTGACGGCGGCGGTCTTCGCTTGCAGCCATACGATGCTCCTCTACGGGTGCATGTGGCGGATGAGTCAGGCGGTCAACTGGGCGGCTTCGCGCCGCAGCGCCCGGATCACCTTCTGATCTGTCACCGGGAACGGATAGGCGTCCAACTCGTCGAACGCCACCCAACGCCAGGCGGCGCACCCCAACGTCTGCGGCTCGCCCGTCACATGCCGGGCATGAAAGACGTGCAGCGTAATCCGAAAGTGGGTATAGGCATGGCGCACGGTCGTCACCGCCGCGCCCACGTCAATTCCGATGCCCAGTTCCTCGGCGATCTCCCGGCGCAGACACGCGGGCAGGTCGGCGTCGTCCGGTTCCAGCTTGCCGCCGGGAAACTCCCACAGCCCGCCCAACATGCCGTCTTGCAGGCGCTGGGCGATCAGCAGCGGCGAGCGCAGCGGCGCATCTGCCCAGATCACGCCCGCGGTCACGTCGTAGTGCGGCGTAGCCCGCTTGGGCGAGGTCACCGGCCGCAGGTGTTGGGTCCCCGCCGCTGCGGCTCGGCATTGGCCCGCCACCGGACACAGCAGACAGCGCGGTCCGGTCGGTGTGCAGACCGTCGCGCCCAGTTCCATCAGCGCCTCGTTGAGCGCCCCGGCGTGCCCCGCCGGGGCCGCCTCAACCATGGTGTGGGCGAGGTCCCACAACCGCCGCGTCGTCGCGGGCGTGTCAATCGGCTCCGCGATGTCCAGCAGGCGGCTCAACACCCGCTTGACGTTGCCATCCAGGATCGCCGCGGGCCGGTTGAAGGCCAGGCTCAACAGCGCGCCCGCGGTGTAGTCGCCGATGCCGGGCAGTTGGCGCAGCGCCCGCGCATCGTGCGGGATCACGCCGCCATGCTCCCGCACGACGATCTGCGCCGCGCGGTGGAGATTGCGCGCCCGCGCATAGTACCCCAGCCCTGCCCAGACCTTGAGCACCGCTTGCTGGTCGGCCGCGGCTAGCGCCGCCAGCGTCGGAAAGCGCGCCATCCACCGTTCATAGTAGCCCACGACCGTCTCCAGCCGGGTCTGCTGGGCCATGATCTCGCTGACCCACACGGCATAGGGGTCACGCGCCCCCGCAGGCGCGAACCGCCAGGGCAACGACCGTTGTTGTTGGTCATGCCAGGCGACCAGCCGCTCTGCGATTGCGGAAAAGTCCATGGTCAATGGGGCCGTCGCGCCTGGCGGCGTTGAACGGGCAGGCGTCAAGCGGGTGGGCCGCCGATAAAGAAGCACTGGCCGAAGGTGGTCATAACAAAGAAGAGGACCAGCACGACCCATGCCCAGGTGGGAAGGCCGAGAAAGCTCGTGCGCTTGGGCTTCTTGGGCACAGGCCTGGGCAACTCCGACTGGCAGCGCCAACAGACGGTCTTGTCTTCGGGGTTCCAAGTGCCACAGTTCGGGCAATCCGGCATGGTCACAGTCTCCTTGATGCGTCGCTTTGCGCGCATGGTAGCACAGATGCACCGGCGGCGCAAAAGGGAGCGGCCCGTCACGCCTGCGCGCATCGTGAAGGATAGCGCAAACCGGCCTTTTGCGGCACAATAGAAACGTCCAATCCTTGTCGGCTTGGCAGATCGTCGTCGGCAGCCCGCGCAACCAGGTCGCGACGACGCTTCGCCGGCCAACAGCGCCCGACCCGGGCCGGAAAAACCACAACCATGACCGCACCCGCCGTACCTTCGGCGTCGCCCGTACCCACGCCGCAGCCCTTCTCACCGCCGCCGGCGCTCGCCGACCGCCATCTGCCCGACCTACTCAGCCAATGTATCCACTGCGGACTATGTCTGTCCGCATGTCCCACCTATAGCGTCTTTCAGACCGAGATGGACGGCCCGCGCGGGCGCATCGCACTGGTCAACGCGGCGTCCACCGGCCGCATCGCGGTGGACGGACTGTTCCGCGAGCACATCGAGCTTTGCCTGGGCTGCCGCGCCTGTGAGACGGCCTGCCCCTCCGGCGTGCATTACGGCGAGATCAGCGAAGCCGCCCGCTTTGCCATCGAAGAATCGCGCACGCCCGGCCCCGGCGAGCGCGCCATCCGCTGGCTGAGCCTCCGCCAGTTGCTGCCGCACGTGGACCGCTTACGGGTGCTGGCCTGGTTTATGTGGCTCTATCAGGCCATTGGGCTGCAAGCCCTGGTACGCCGGTCCGGGCTGCTCCCCAAGCGGCTGGCCGGGATGGAAGGGCTCCTGCCGCCGCTGTCGCTGGAACGCCCGGACTACAGCCGCCCCGCACCCGCCGTCGGCCCCAAGCGCGGCGATGTCGCGCTGCTCTACGGCTGTGTCCAAGACGCTTTCCTGGCGGGCGTCAACGCCGCCACCGTGCGGGTGCTCCAGCGCAACGGCTACGAAGTTCACTTCCCGCTCGGCCAGACGTGCTGCGGCGCGGCCCCGCTGCACATCGGCGAACAGGCGCTGACCGAAGACCTGGCCCGCCACAACATCAACGCCTGTTCCGGCCGTGACTATGTGGCGATCATCTCCAACGCCGGGGGCTGCGGCGCAACGCTCAAGCAGTATGACCACGTGCTCGCCAATGACCCGCTCTACGCCGAGCGGGCGCGCGACTTTGTCGCCAAGCTCAAGGACATCAGCGAGTTTCTGGCCGAAAACCTGCACAACCCGCCCCGGGGGGCGCTGCCCATCCGCGCCACCTATGTGGAGTCGTGCCACCTGCGCCATGTCCAGAAGGTCGTGCGCCAGCCGCGCCAACTGCTCCAAGCCATCCCCGGTCTGGAGTTGGTCAACCTGCGCCAACCGGATATGTGCTGCGGCAGCGCGGGCGTCTACAACATCGTCCACCCGGACACCGCCAACCAAATCCTGGACGCCAAGATGGCCGACGTCGCCGGGACGGGCGCGACCACGGTCGTTGTTACCAACACGGGCTGTGACATGCAGATCTTGTACGGCGTGCGCTAAGCCGCGCTAAACGCCGAAGTCGTCCATCTGGTCGAACTGCTCGACCGTTTCACTTACGAAGACGAGAGCGAAAACCCCAGCA
>CAYJQA010000034.1:14031-18197 GCA_964372065.1 uncultured Litorilinea sp. | reverse complement strand
GATCAGCACCACGAAGCCGACCAGCCCGCCGATGATGGGCTTCCAGTCGGCGCCGAGTTGGCCGTTGGCGAGTTGGTAGCCGATTACCGGGCCTACGCCCACCAGTAGGAAGGCGATGGCGGCCAGCACCGCGTTTTCCGATTGCATGAGCAGCACGGCAGCGTACGCGCCGATCGCGGTGGCGATGCCGGCATAGACCGACGTGAGCCAGGGATTCGCCGTGGGACGAGCAGCGGTCATGGCAGCGAGTGGAAGCATGGTGTGGGTCTCCTCATCAACTCAGGGATTAGAGCATGACAAAGTCCAGGGCGACTGTGAACATAATCTATCACGAAGCGGTATCTTCGGGCAACTCCTGCCATTCGTCAAGCAGCCACGCGCCCACCTGGAGGTAGAGGACCGGCTTCTCATGTTGGGACAGCACAAGGACGAGGGCGTCTTCATCGTCAACGGCGACTTCGGCAAGCTGCAAATCGTCGGCAATACAACGATGAAGGAACTGCTCGATGGCGGCCAGGTCACGCATGGGGTCGGCGTCAAGCCGGGGATAGCACATGACGCCGTACAGCTCGAAATAGACGCCGTCACGGAGATACAGGTCGAGATCAACGGCGGTGGTCGTCGGATCCGGTTGCGGCTCCAGGGCATCCGCCAGGGATTCTTCCCAGACGGCGGCATGCACGACGGGGCTGCCGGAAAGCTGGCACAACTGCTCATATTGGTCGTCGTCGACCTGGGCAAAGAGCTGGTCGGACGGCTGCAGGTCCGGCGTGGGCGTGGGCATGGGCTACGCTGCTCCTTCGCTGACGCCGCGGCTGGCGACGTTGGTAACGATCATGCGGGTGGGGATGGAGGTGGGCTGCCGAAAGAACTGGCCGCCCGCTTGGAAATGACTGAACGTGGGGGGCAGCCCGCGGTCAATGAAGGGATTGGGGCCTTCCGCCAAATGGAAATGGAGATGGGGTCCGGGCGAAAAGCCGCTATTGCCCACATGGCCCAGGAGCGCGCCGCGCTTGACGATTTGCCCTTCGTTCACCTGGACACTGGCTTGCTGCAGGTGCCCATAATAGCAGAACTCGTCCCTGGCCGTGCGGATGGCGACGGCGTTACCGAGGAGCCGGCTCATGTCACCCCGCATGATGCGCGGGTCGGGCTGCGCGCCAGGCAGAAGGTCGGGCATATCGTAGCGCACCAACGCGACCTTGCCCCCGGCGGCAGCGTACACCGGTTGGCCCCAACTGTAGTGGTCGTCCAGTGCTTGCCCCGTACCGGCGAAGGTCTGGCTGTCAGCGCCGAGCTTGGCTAGGTCGAGGGCGAACGCCTGGGTGAAGGGTTCCATCTTGTGTTGATCGGTCCAGTCGGAACCCTGGATCACCCACCACGTCCCGGCGACGGGCAGACGCAGGTCTGTGCGCTGGGTTATGGTTTCCACAGGGATTTGGGCGACGGCCTGCACGGGCGCGGAAACGCCTTCACGCTTGCCCAACGCGGTGATCTCGACGCCGGTCAGCAACTCATAGCCATGCAGGAGGAAATGCAGGCCTGTGACGGCGATCCCGGTGCCGGCGGGCAAGTCGAGGTCGGCGACTCCGGTGCGCTGCTGGATGATGCGCGCGGGCCAACGCTGCTCGAACAACAACTGATGCCCGGCGTAGCCCTTGAACACCAGGCCGGTGAGCCGGATGTCGCCGTGATACGCGGTGACGCCGACACTGAACGCGACTTCTTGCGTCGGGCCGAGGTTAGGGAAGGGCAGATGATCATAGTGGCCCAAGACCAG
This sequence comes from uncultured Litorilinea sp., assembly GCA_964372065.1. Taxonomy (GTDB): domain Bacteria; phylum Chloroflexota; class Anaerolineae; order Caldilineales; family Caldilineaceae; genus QEUY01. The sequence continues at coordinate 16,417 of CAYJQA010000034.1, read as the reverse complement.
ACGGTTCGGCAGGCATTCCACACGCAGGTGGGGTTCGTCGTGGAGGGATGCGCCGGTCACAGCGTCGGACTGGTGCGGAGTGGTTTGTGACAAGTGTCTAGCGTCCTTGACGAATTTGATGGCTCAGCGGCGACTTGCCGCTGACGAGTGCGTGCATCTGGGCGCGCTGCTGCATGCGCCGTCCGCGGCCGCCAGGATGGTCGCCGCCGGTCGTCGCATGGATGATGGCGAGGGCGGCAAAGGCTTCGGCAGGCGCTAGGCGGTAGACCGATTCCTCGGTTTCCAGGTTGTCCAGGCGCTCCCAGCGGTCGGTCCAGTCGTTGAGATAGAGACTAAAGCAGGCGCGACAGCGCCAGACGCTGAAGGTTTGCTTATCATCTTCAGGGGTAGCCACCGCCAGTGCGCCGAGATTGGCCAGCCTGCCCTGGCAGACGAAACACGGCTCCGTGCCTGCGCCGACGCCGCTGCGTTCGACGATCTGCTCCGCCCAGGATGAAGGAGACGCGGGAGCGCGCCAGCGCTCGCTCAAGCGATGCAACAGGCGCGGCCAGAACGGCAGCCGGTCCGGGTCCAGTTCGGCGGACTTGGGAACCGCCAACGGCGGCCAATCCAGGTCGGCGATGGGCGCTGCGGCCTGGTCCGCCTGGCCCGGCAAGAACTGGTCACAGGCGAGCGCCAGCGCCGACTGGACGGCCATGACGTTGGGAATCCCGGTCGCGGTGGCCTCATCGCCTTGCCCCCACCCACAGCGCCCGAAAGGCAGTCCCGCGTCCGAGACGCCGGCGGCCGGTTGGAAGTGCTGGCAGGCGAAACAGGCCTCGGCGCTACGGTCTTGGGCTGCCAGTATGGCCCGCAAGGTGGACGCCAACTCCGGCGCAGCGGGCGGCGGGGACGCACGCCAGACCTGCGCGGGTTGGCCCGCAGGCTCCTGCCGCGCAAACATGGCGACGGCCGGCGGGTCGGTATACCAGTGCAGTTGCACCCACTCCACCGCGCGCTCGCCCTCGACGGTGCGTAGCCGCAACCGCTGGTACTGCTGCGAGCGCGTACCAGGGTAGACGCCGGACATAGTATCCAGATTGAAACTCCGGATCGGGTCAGCGTTGGGCGGCATCGTGCGCGTCATCCTCCCTCGCAGGTGATTCTAGCGCACGGTGCTGTGTGTGCAAAGTCAACCCGCGGCGCAGGATCAAGGGGCGACGGCGTCGTTGATCAGCGCCGTTGTCTCGGCGACGATCTGCTCCGGGGGACTGACACCGGCCAATGCCTTGACGAGCATGTCGCCGCCATAGGCCCACACCTCTTGCATGCCGGGGCCGATGGGCATGACCGCGGCGGTGGCGGCCTGGCGAGCGAAACCGGCGATGATGGCGCTCTCCCCCAAGTCGGCGCCCTGGACGGCAGGCAGTAGCCCGCCGATCTGCGCCAAGGACGTCCCCGCGGCGGCTGATGTCAACCCTTGCGCCACCGCCATCACCACGGCGAGCTGCTCCGTTGGAATCGTCGGATTCATGAAGACGCCGTCGCTGTAGAGCCACGGTCGCGCGGGGCCGGTTGGCCCGTTCGGCAGGGGCGCGACCGCCAGATTGTCGCCCAGCGCGGCCGACAGTTGCGCCGCCGCCCAGGGGCCGTCCACGAAATAGGCGAACTCGCCTTTGGTGAAGCGGTCGAGGAGCATACCGTAATCCTGGTCCACATAGCTGCCGGGCGTGCCGTCCAGCTCAATCAGCCAGGCCAGGAATTGGGCCGCGCCGGGGGACTGGTCGAGCACGGCGCGCCCCTGGGCGTCGAGGAACTCGCCGCCAAACGCGGGGATGCCCCACACGACATGCAGCAGGTTGGCATAGATACCGATACCTGCGCTGGGCGAAATGGCGGCGGCTTCCAAGAGCGCGCCGGTGGACTCCACCGGGCCAGTCGCGGGCAGCAAGGCACGGTTTACATAGAGTGAGACCAGGTTGTAGGTTAGCGGGAGACCGTACAGCGCGCCGTTGACGGTCAGGCTCTCGACGGTGGCGGGCAGGAAGCCGGCGCGCATCTCGGCGGTGGCGAGATCGTCGAACGGGCGGGCAGTACCGGCGGCGACAATGTCGCCCAGATACCAGTTGGGGGCGATGACCAGGTCGGGGCCGCCACCACTCTGGACGGCCTCGGCATAGGCAGCGGTCAATTCGCCGGGCGCGACAAAGAGCGTCTGCACGGTGACGCCAGGCAGTGTGGTTTGCAGCGCGGAAAGGATCGCGGCGAGCGCGTCGCCTTCGGCCCCAGCCCAGCTATGCCACAGCGTGACCGTCCCGGCGACCGGCGGGGGGGGTGGGGTCGCCCGCGCCCCCCCCCGCGGCGGGGGGGGGGGGGGGGCGGGGGGGGGGCGGGGCCGCGCGGGGGG
>CAYJQA010000034.1:2727-14021 GCA_964372065.1 uncultured Litorilinea sp. | reverse complement strand
CCCCCCCCGCCGGCTCAGGCGCGGTGGTGGCGACGGCGGTCGCGCGGTCCGGCACGGGTGCAGGCGCGGGCGGGGTGGCGGTGACGTCGCCGCGACAGGCGGCCAGCGTGACCAGCAAGATGCACGCGATCCACCACGGGCGGCGCAGCACAGCAGCAGGCAACGCGAAATGACTTGACATATGGGTTCAGCTATTGGCGATCGCTCAGGTGGTCCAGCAGCGCCTGCAGGCCCACCAAGTAGCTGCGCCAGCCGAAGCCGCAGACCTGACCGAGGCAGGCGGGCGCGATCACGGACGTGTGGCGAAAGCTCTCACGGGCGTGGATGTTGCTCAGATGGACCTCGACCGTGGGCAGCTTGATGCCGGCGACAGCATCGCGTAGCGCGTAGGAATAGTGGGTGTACGCGCCCGGGTTGATCAGGACGCCGTCCGCCCAGTCGCGCGCGTCGTGCAGAAAGTCGATAAGCGCGCCCTCGTGGTTACTCTGAAAGGCGCGCACCGTATGCGCCGGGCCGGCGGCCTCTATGACGCGCTCATTGATGCGCGCCAGCGTCATGTCGCCGTAGATGTGCGTTTCACGGGTTCCCAGCAGGTTGAGGTTGGGGCCGTGGGCCAATGCAATGGTTGACATAATTTTCTCGCGCGGATGGCCGCATTAGGGGCGAAGGATGGAATTCATAGCCGCCAACACCTGTTCGCGGCCGGGGTCGTCGACGATGGTGACATCGCCCAGGTCGCGCGGAATGACGAAGCGCAGGGTCTTGCCGGCGCGCTTCTTGTCGTGGCCCATGGCCGCGATGATGGCGTCGGCGGCATAGCCCGACAGTTCAGTGGGTAGGCCGTGCCGGTCCACAAGCGCGGTGATGCGATCCGCCAGGGTGGGCGAGCAGTGACCCAGCGCCGCGGCCATGCGCGCCGAAGCTACCAGGCCCAATGCGACGCCCTCACCGTGGCGCACGCGGTAGCCGCTGACCAACTCGATGGCATGACCGAAGGTGTGGCCGAGGTTCAGCAGCGCGCGACGGCCCTGCTCAAAGGGGTCTTCTTCCACGATGCGCACCTTGACGCGCACGGCGTCGGCGAGCAACTGCGTCATGCCGGTGGGGCCGTGCTGCTCCAACTGCATGAACAACTCCGGGTCACCGATGATGCCGTGCTTGATGACTTCGGCCAGGCCGGAGCGAAACTCGGCCGCGGGCAGCGACGATAACACGGCGGCGTCCATGATCACGACGTGGGGCTGTTTGAATGCGCCGACCAGATTCTTGCCTTGCGGCAGGTCGACGCCGGTTTTGCCGCCGACGGACGCATCGACCATGGCGAGCAGCGACGTGGGGATCTGGACAAAGGGCACACCGCGCAGGTAGGTCGCCGCAGCGAAGCCGGTCATATCGCCGACTACGCCGCCGCCCAGCGCGATGACCGGGCTGCGCCGGTCCAGCCCCGCGGCCAGCAGTTGGTCGTAGATGGTTGCGATGGTGGCGAGCGTCTTATGCTGTTCGCCTTCGGGTACGGTGCAGAGTGTGGGGGCGAAGCCCGCCTGGCTCAAGGAGTCTGCCAGCAGTTCGCCGTAGATCGCGGCGACGTCCGGGTTGGCGACAATCGCGGCGGGGCCTGGGCGCAGGCCCCGATTCGCGAGGAGCTTGCCGCTGTGCGCCAGCAGGCCGTCGCCCAGGCAGATGTCGTAGCTGCCGCCCGGCTCCTGGACGGGAATCCGGGTCATGCCGGGCGCTTCGCTTTCGGCGGCGAGCGTCGCCAGGACTTCGTCGGCGATGGCGTTGGGGTAGCGCCCGGTGGTGTTGACCTGGTGCGGAATGGCCGCATAAGCCGGGCGGCGCTCGTCGAGGAGACGCCGCACGCGCTGCCGCCGCTCTTCCCGGTCACCCGGCAGCAACGGGCGGTGGTGGGCGTGTTCGACGCGCTCCAAAATGGCGTCGACGGAGGCGGTGAGGCAGATCAACACGCCGGTTGCGGCGAGCACGCTGCGGTTGGCCGGATTCAGCAACGCGCCCCCGCCGGTGATCACGACGATGCCCGATTCTTGGGCGAACTGGCGACAGAGTTGGGCCTCGGCGGCGCGAAAGACCTCTTCGCCGTCTTCCGCAAATACTTGGGGAATGGGCTTGCCGAAGTGGGCCTCGATATGCTCGTCCATGTCGTAGAATGGGCGGCGCAAGCGCCCGGCGACCAGCCGTCCGATGGTGGTCTTGCCGGTCCCCATAAAGCCGGTGATGATGATGTTGCGGTCGGCAGGAAATTCGGCGGTCATACCCTACACTGCTTCACTGTGGGATTGGTTAGGCGTTGCGGTCCCCGCGGGGTGAAACAAGCCAAAGCGCTCCGGATCGATCGCACGGGCCTGCTGCATGAGGACGCCGTTGAGCAATTCGATGGCCAGCCGCGACTCCAGCGTGACGCCGGCGCGCACCCCAACGCACGGGTCATGGCGGCCCTTCTTGAGCAGGAAGTCAATCTCTTCCAGGTTCTTGCGGACGGACTGCTGCGGGACAACGTTGGGCGAGGTCGGCTTGAAGCCGACGCGACAGACGAGGGGCATACCGGTGGTGATGCCGCCGATCAGGCCGCCGTGACTGTTGGCCTGATAGCCGGTCCCGCGGATGGGGTCGTTGTTTTCGCTGCCGCGGCGGCTGACTACGTCCCAGCCCGCGCCGATCTCGCAAGACTGGGCAGCGTTTAGCCCGCCCAATGTGCCCATGAGCCGCAGCTTGAGGGACTGGTAGAGCGGCTCGCCCACCAGTGCAGGGACGTTGACGGCCACGACTTCGACCGCCGCGCCCAGCGAATCACCGGCGATGCGCGTCTGCTTAATCAAGTCACCCGCTTCTTCGGCGAACTCGGCGTCCAGCGAGTGAATCTCGGCGGCCGCCAGCCGTTCGGCGACGGCGGCCAACTGGGTGGCCGGGACCCGCTCGCCGGGGTGGGCCAGCGTGTACTGCTCGAAATGGTCGGCCAGGCTGTGTGCACTCCGGAGCGGGCCCACCTGAGTGATAGACGACAGGATGACCGTGCCAAAGATTTCGGCCAAGATGAGGCGCGCGATGCTACCGCCGACCACGTCGGAGATGGTTGAGCGATAGCTGGAGCGCCCACCCCCGCGCACGTCGACAAAGCCCCGGGACTGGTGATACTTGACCAAGTCGGTGTGACCGGGGCGGACCTCACCGGACGGCCCGGCAAATTGGCGATAGTCGTCCGAACGCTGTGACGTCGAGAGCACGACCGCGGCGATTGGTTCGCCGGTGGTATAGCCCTCGGCGTAGCCCGTGGTGTGGGACTCGACATCGTCGATGCGCGTGGTGATGTCGCCGCCTGCCACCAAGCGGTCATGGTCGTCGTCATACAGCCCTGAGAGGAGCAACACTTTGTCCGATTCGCGGCGGGGCGTGCCGTGTTTGTTGCTGCCGGGGCGGCGCCGATCCAGGTATTGCTGGATGTCGGCGCGGCGTATGCGCAGCCCTGGAGGACAGCCAAAGACGATGGTTGTGATGGCCGGGCCGTGGGACTCACCCGCGCCTGCCACGCCGAATAGAGGACCGCCAAGAATTTCCATGCGTCACCATCAGAACACTGCCGGGCCGGATGCCATCGCGCTCCTCTTGGGAAGCGCGGCGCGCCGGTCAGTATAGCCCAGGAAGCGACGGAACGCGAATCAGCCCCGTTCGTTCGCGGCGTGCGCAGCGGCGACAAAGGCGCGGATCTTGGCGTGGTCCTTGCGGCTAGGCGACGCCTCGACGCCGCTGCCGACGTCCACGCCCCACGGGGAGACCGCAGCAATCGCCGCGGCGACGTTCGCCTGCGTGAGGCCGCCGGCGAGCAACAACCGCGCGACGCGGTTGGTCAGGGTGCGCGCCACGGTCCAGTCGGCCTGCGCGCCCGTGCCGCCATAGGCCGTGGGCGAGTAGGCGTCGACCATGAGTTGGGGCGCAGAGGGCGCGGGGTATGGCGCATAGCGGTCCGCCAGGATCGCGGCCTCCTCCGGCGAGGCGAGCCGCAGCGCCTTGAACGCACGCCCCTCCAGCCGCGCGACGGTCGCGGCGTCCTCGTCGCCGTGGAGTTGGGCAAGGTCCAGCCCGGTCTGCGCCAACACGGCCTGGACACGCTCCGCCGTGTCGTTGACGAACACGCCGACGGTGATGGGGAGGGGGCGCGGCACTTGCGCGGCCAACTTACCGAGCAAATCGGCGACCGCGCTCGGTGCGATGAAACGCGGCGACTTGGGATGAAAGATGAAGCCCAGCAGGTCCGCGCCCGCTTCCACCGCGACGACGGCGTCTTCCAGACGCGTCAGGCCGCAGATCTTGACTTTAATCATCGCGGCGCGCTATCTCCGCCCGGCGGCGACAAACTCGGCGACCTTGGCCCCGCGCTGGGTCTGCGGCAACTTGCAGAAGGTCTCGCCGACGAGGACGGCATGGCAGCCCATGTGGGCCATCGCCTCGACATCGTCGGCGGTGCGGATGCCGCTTTCGCCGACGATGACTTTGCCGGCGGGGATCGCCGCGGCCAGGCGGGCGGTCGTCGCGGTGTCCACCTGGAAGGTTTTGAGGTTGCGGTTGTTGACGCCGATGATGTGGGCGTCGACCGCCAGGGCGCGGTCCAGTTCGGCGGCGTCGTGGACTTCGACCAGGGCGTGCATCCCCAAGTCGTAGGTGAGACGATAGAGCGACCGCAGTTCGGTGTCACTGAGCACGCCCACGATGAGCAGGACCGCGTCCGCGCCGGCCATGCGGGCCTCGTAGACCTGGTACTCGTGGTAGAGGAAGTCCTTGCGGAGCACGGGCACGTGCGACCCGATCGCGCGCAGCCGTTCTTTGATGGCCGTGAGGTACTCCAGCTTGCCCTGAAAGAAGCGGCTGTCCGTCAGGCAAGAGATGGCCGCCGCGCCGTGGCGCGCATAGGTTTCGGCGATGAGCACCGGGTCCCAATCGTGGGCGATGAGGCCCTTTGACGGGCTGGCGCGCTTGACTTCGGCGATCAGGCTGGCGCCGCGGTGGGCGGTCAGCGCGGCGGCGAAATCGAGGGGAGGCGGCGCGACGCGCGCAAAGGCTTTGGCCTGGGCCAGCGGGACGAGTTGCATCTGCTTGGGGACCTCGGCGCGCTTCGAGTCCATGATCAGGTCGAGGACCGCCCCTTTATGTTTGGCGATGTCCAGTTGGGATGGCTTGGGTGGCATGGCGACTCCTGCGGCGCTAGGCCGCGAAGCTGCGCGTGGCAGCGATAAAGCGGTTGAGCACGTCGAGGGCCGCGCCGCCGTCCAGACTGGCGCGCGCGGCGCGCAGGCCTTCGTCAAGGTTGCCGGACTCGACGCTGAGCGCAGCCGCCGCGTTGAGCAGGACGACATCGCGTTTGGGCCCCTTTAGCTCGCCGCTCAACACGGCACGGGCGAGGGCGGCATTAGCCGCGGCGTCGCCGCCCTGCAGGTCCGCCAACGTGGCGCGCGCGAAGCCGAGATCGGCGGGGTCAAGGTCAAAGCTGCGCACCGCGCCGTGGCTGAGGTGGCTGACCCGGCTGGGGCCGGTCGTAGTCAACTCGTCCAGCCCGGAGCCGGTTTCATAGAAGCCGTGGACGACAAACGCGGCGGTGCTGCCCATCCGTCCCAACACACCGGCGATGACTTCGGTCAGTTCCAGGCTGTAGACGCCGATCAACTGGTGGGTTGTGGGGGCGGGATTGGTGAGCGGGCCGAGGATGTTGAAGATCGTGCGCGTGCCCAGTTCACGGCGGGGACCGATGGCGTGGCGCATGGCGGGATGGTAGGCCGGCGCAAAGAGGAAGACAATGCCGACCTCCTCTAGGCACTGTGCGGCCTGCTCCGGCGTGAGCGCCAGCGTCACACCCAGCGCCTCCAGCACGTCGGCGCTCCCGGCGCGGAAGTTGGAGCGGTTGCCGTGTTTGGCGACCTTGACGCCCGCGCCCGCAATGATGAACGCGGCTATGGTGCTGATGTTGAACTTGTGCGTGCCGTCGCCGCCCGTGCCCACCACGTCCATCAAGACGGTGTCGCCCAGGTTAGGGCGGACCTGGACGGCGTTGCGGCGCATGGCCTGAGCGCAGCCGGTGATCTCGTCCAGGGTCTCGCCCTTCATGCGCAGCGCGGCCAGAAACGCGCCGATCAGCGCCGGCGGCGCTTCGCCCTGCATGATCTGCATCATGGCCGCGTCGGCCTGGTCTTGCGTCAGGTCGCGGTGCAGCAGCAGCAGTTGCACCGCTTCTTGGATGGCAGTCTGGGGCATGAGAATCCTTCCTCTGTGCATAACAAAGCCGGCGCTAGGTCAGGTCAAGCCACGGGCGCGCAGCGTTCGACGCGCAGAAAATTGGCGAGCAGGGCACGCCCGTGGTCGGTCAGAATGCTCTCCGGATGGAACTGGACGCCAAAGATGGGCAGAGAGCGATGACGCAGCCCCATCAACTCACCGTCGGCGGTGTGGGCGGTCGGGATCAGTTCCGCCGGCAGCGGCTCCTGGACGATCAGACTATGATAGCGCGTCGCGGTGAATGGGCTTGGTAGCCCGGCGAAGACGCCCGACCCGTCATGGGCGACCTCGCTCACCTTGCCGTGCATGAGCCGCGGCGCGGCGACCACCTTGCCGCCGAAGACATGGCCGATACATTGCTGTCCCAGACAGACACCCAGGACCGGCGTGGTCTGTCCTAGTACGCGAATGGCGTCGTTGCTGATGCCGCTGTCGCGCTCGGGCGTGCCGGGACCGGGGCTGATGACGATGTGCGTCGGGCGCAGATCGACCAGCTCTTCGACGTCGATCTCGTCGTTGCGCCACACGCGGATCGACTGATCCGTGTACGTTCCCGGCACGCGTTGCTGCAAGATCAATTCGCCCAAGAACTGCACCAGATTGTAGGTGAAACTGTCGTAGTTGTCGATTACGGCGATCATCCCGGTCTCCTCTCGGCAAGTGGCAGGCGGTATAGACGGCGTTACGCGGCGGCTTCGGACTTCTTGCGACGGCGCTCCGCGCCCCGGCTGATGCGGTTCCAGACGCCGGTCAACCCCATGGCCTGCTTGGCGGCATAGAGCGTGGCCTTGGCTTCTTCACGGGCACGCTGCGTGCCGTCGAAAAGCAGTTCATCCACGATGCCGGTCTGGCTCTCGTAATAGGCCCGGCGTTCGCGCATGGGGTCGAGGAAGTTATTGAGCGCGCGCGCCAGCTTTTCCTTAACCTCCACATCGCCGACCCTACCGGCGCGATAGCGCGCCTTGAGGTCTTCCACTTCGGCGGTATCGGGGTTGAAGACATCGTGATAGATGAAGACCGGGTTGCCTTCGACCGTGCCGGGAATGTCGGCGGAGACGCGGTTCGGGTCGGTATACATGCTCATGACGCAGCGGCGGACGGCGGCCTCGTCGTCGCTCAGGAAGATGGCGTTGTCCAGGCTCTTGCTCATTTTGGCCTGGCCGTCGGTGCCGACGAGCGTGCCGCCCACGACATAGGCATCGGGGATGGGGAAGACCTCGCCGTATGCGTTGTTAAAGCGGCGCGCGATCTGGCGGGTCAGTTCGACATGGCTTTCATTGTCCTTGCCCACGGGCACGAGATGGGCGCGGGGCAGCAGGATGTCCGCGGCCTGCAAGACCGGGTAGCCAAGCAGGTTGTACGGGATCTGGTCCATCCCGGCGGCGTCGGCCATGTCCTTGATGGTCGGCAACTGTTGGAGGCGCTCGACCGTAATCAACCCGCTGATCAACAACTGGAGCTCGTAAGTCTCATGGATGGCCGACTGGAGGCAGAAGGTCACGTTGGCTGGGTCGATGCCGATCGCCAAATGGTCCATGACGATGGTGCGGGCATTCTCGGAAATGGCGAGAATGTCGGCCTTGTCCGGCTTGGTCGTGAGCATGTGCAGGTCGGCGACGAGAAAGAAACACTCATACTCGCGCTGAAAGGCGAGGCGATGGCGGTGGCTGCCGATGAAGTGGCCGAGGTGCAGTTTGCCGGTGGGCCGATCGCCCGTAAGAATGCGTTTGCGGATGGTCTCGCTCATGATGAAAGACTCACTTTCGTTGCAAGTTGCGTGTGAACGTACCGATTACAGGCCGCGCTCGGCGTGCTCGACGGCGACCGCCAGCGCCTTGGCCTTGTGCAATGACTCGTTGTACTCATAGGTCGGGTCGCTGTCGGCGACGATGCCGCCGCCGGCTTGCAGATAGCAGGTGTCGCCGCGCATGGTGATGGTGCGAAGCGTGATGCAGGTGTCCATCGTGCCGTCATAGTCGATATAGCCGACTGCTCCGGCGTAGGCGGCGCGGCGAACTCCCTCCAACTCCTCGATGATCTGCATGGCGCGGACCTTGGGCGCGCCGCTGACCGTGCCGGCCGGGAAGGTGGCGCGCAGCAAGCTGAACGCGTCCTGACCCGGGCTGGGTTTGCCGCGCACGTCGCTCACAATGTGCATGACATGGCTGTAGCGCTCCACGACCATCATGGCGGGTACGTGCACGGTGCCGTATTCGCAGACGCGGCCGAGATCGTTGCGACCCAAGTCCACCAACATGACATGCTCGGCGCGCTCTTTCGGATCGTTGAGCAGGTCGGCGGCCAGTTGGTCGTCCTCGGCGGGCGTTTGACCCCGCCAGCGGGTCCCGGCGATGGGATGTAGAAAGGCCATGCCGTCCTCCAGGCGCACGTGCATCTCCGGGCTGGAGCCGATCAAGCGCACCGGTTCGCCGGCGATGCCGGCGATGCCCGCAAAATCCAGGAAGAACATGTAGGGCGACGGGTTGAGCATCCGCAGCGCGCGATAGATGGTGAACGGGTCGGCCTGGGTGCGGCGGCTGAGGCGCTGGCTGAGCACGACCTGGAAGATGTCGCCGGCGGCGATGTACTCCTTGGCGCGGCGCACGTTGTTCTCGAATTCGGCCTGGGTCAAGTTGCTCTGCCAGCTATCTTCGCTGTGATAGATGGGGGTGACGGGCGGCGTCAGGGGCTGGCGCAGGTCGGCCACGATGGCGTCGATGCGTGCGATGGCGTCGGCGAACGCAGCGCGCAGATCGTCCTCGACGCGCATGTTGGCGATGATGATGAGCCGGTGGCGCACATGGTCGAAGACGACGAGATTGTCGGCAAAGATCAGCGCCATGTCAGGCACGTCCAACGTGCGAACCGCCGTGTCGGGCAGGCGCTCCATGAAACGCACCAGGTCATAGGCGAAATAGCCGACCGGCCCGCCGGTGAGACTGGGTAGGCCGTTCACATGGGCGGGACGCCGGTCCGCCAACATCTGCTTGACGATGTCCAGCGGGTCGCCCGTGCGTTCTTCCAGGACGACGCCGCCGGTCGCGCCGACAATGGTGCGGTCCCCGTAGGAAACGGCGGTCAGCGGCGCATGGACGCCGATGAAGCTGTAGCGACCGAGGATTTCGCCTTTTTCGACGGACTCCAGCAGGAAGCTGGGACCGTGCGCACGCGTGCGCAGTTTGAGATAGACTGAGACGGGCGTTTCGAGATCGGCGGGCAGCTCGCGATGGACGGCGACCACGTTGCCTTGCTCCGCCAGGGCGCGGATCTCGTCAAAACTCGGCTTGTAGACCTGTTGCATACATCCTCCTGGGTGGTGATCGTCCGGCAACAAAAAACCTCGTCACGCCACACGTTGCCCGTGTGGGGACGAGGCCGTTTGCGCCCCGCGGTGCCACCCCGCTTAGACCGGCCCACGCCAACAAAAAACCCTGCATGAAACGCAGGGCAGCCAGTCTCACTCGTGCAATACGGGCCGGCGGTGGGCCGATATCGCTTGCCGGATAACGGTGGCAAGTCCGGAAACACCTACTGCGGCAAGGCCGGTTCGGCGTTCAACTCCCCAGTCCATTTGCGGGCGGCTCGGCTGTCTCCTTCACAGCAACCGGAGACTCTCTGAAGCCTGCTTTGCCAGCTACTCGTCTGGATCACAGTTGTTCAATCTTCACTTGACGCCTACTATAGCAGAATCGCGCCGGATGTCAAGCTGTGAACAAACGCGTTTCTGCTACGTTGCTATGGATGACGAGGAACACGCATGGATGGTTACGCGTCTCCAAGGTATAACCTGATCGAAAAGTGTTTTGAGCAGTACGAATGGGCGGCCGAGGTGGTTGAAGCGGGCGTCTGGCGGGCTACCTTTACGGCCGCGAGCGAGCACGAGTACGGCGTTTTTGTCGTGGCGGCTGCCGAATGGGTGCACTTTGCCGTCAGTCCGGTTGTCACGGGCGTGGAACCGGCCTGCCGCGGCCGGCTGTGGGACTGTCTGCTGCGGCTGAACCAGCAGATGCGTCTAGCCTACTTTGCCGTGGACGACGATGACGACGTGAACTTACTTGTGGAGCTTCCCGCGGCCGGTTTCGCCTATGAGCACTTTGCCGCGGCGCTGGACCAACTGACCGCGGCAGTAGACTTTCTGGCGGGGGAACTCCAGCGCATGGCGACGGATCCGGCGTATCACTCGCCGCGGCTGTCCAGCCCATGACGTTGTCGCAACGCGGCCGGTTCCATTCGATGCTCAGGCGCAGCGTGTTGATGCCCGCGGCCTGCATGAGGTCGAAATCGGCCTCGGCCCGACGCCACCAATCACAGGCATCGCCGCTGCGCTGACCACCGACAATCGCGCCTAACCAAAAGGTAGCTGCGGTTGATAGACACTGTCGCCCGGACGCACGCGCGGCTGATAGTCCAACAGCACCCCTGCCTGCGCCAGAAACCAGCGGCTGTTCTCGTCGGGATAGTTGCCCGCATAGACCACGCGGCGGACGCCCGCATTGATGATCATCTTGGCGCAGGTCAGGCACGGCTGATGGGTGACATAGGCCGTCGCGCCTTCCGTGTTGATGCCGTGCAGCGCGGCCTGAATGATGGCGTTCTGCTCGGCGTGGAGCGTGCGGACGCAGTGACCGTCGATCATGAGATGGCCCGCCTCGTCGCAATGGGGTAGACCGGCGGGCGCGCCGTTGTAGCCGGTGGCGAGGATGCGGCGGTCGCGCACGAGAACCGCGCCCACATGGGCGCGATCGCAGGTGCTACGCGTGGCGACCGTGAAGGCGATGTCCATGAAGTATTCGTCCCACGACGGGCGTGGGGGAGTTCCGGGCAGTGACATGATGTTGTTGTACCTCAAGCAATCCAGAGGGCGATCAGTCCGGCGAGATAGCTTGCCTTGAGCCAGCGCAACCAACTACCCACCACGGCGGCGTCGCCGGTCGCGGCGACCCCGATCAGCGGGCGCAGGAGCGGCAGGTGGACGCCGGCCACCATGAGGGCAGCGTAGGGCACAGTGTACCCGGCGA
>CAYJQA010000034.1:0-2717 GCA_964372065.1 uncultured Litorilinea sp. | reverse complement strand
ATCTCCTCGGCGGCGAAGGGCACGGCGGCAAAGGTCACACCGACGCACACCAACGCCGAGGCAGCGTAGAGCCGCATGGTCCGGGCGATACCCCACGTAGTCGCGGCGGTAGCGACGCCCATCGCCCGGTCGCCCGCCACGTCTTCGACCGTCTTGAGCAGTTCCCGGCAAGCGATGAAGGCGGCCAGCGTGATCGCAGCCGGCAGCAGGGGCCTGATCGCGGCCCAGCTTAGCCCGTGGGCGGCGACGCTGCCGGTCATGAGCGCGCAACCGGCCAGGCCGGCAACGGTCAGGTTGCCCCCGGCCGGGATGGACTTTAGCCGTTGGTTATACATCCAGAGGAGGGCCAGAACCGCCGCTGCGACGAGCGTTCCCAACAGGCCGGTGAACGTGGCAAAGAGCACACCGGCGGCGGCCAATGTCGCGGCGAGGGCGCGGCCGATGCTGCGCGGCACCGTCCCGCTGGGCAAAGGGCGGTCGGGCTTGTTGATGGCGTCCGTGCGGACGTCGGCCAGGTCGTTGGTCACATAGCCGAAAGCGGTGATGCAGAGCATGGCGGCGGTCGCGGCCCACACGGACGGGGGCGGCGGCCATGCGCCGGACAGCTTGGCCCCGACCACGACCAGCGCGGCGGCAGGCAGCGCGTTGCCTGGGCGCGTCAGCCGCAGCAGACCGTGCCAGAAGGCGCGATGGAAGGCCGGAATTGCCGGTCTTGTCGCCGCGCTAGGACGGATCATGGCGACGCGCGCGGGTTGCCGAGGAGGCAGGTCGCACGCCGGGCGGCAACTGGCGGTGCAGGTCGGCAAAGATGCGTAGGGCGTCGGACTGGGAGGCGCACGCGAGATAGAGCAGGTCATCCGTCACCTGGACGCGGCCACGACCGCCGGTGGGCGATGCATGACGATAGGCGACGGCGATGGCGGGCAGACGCGTGACGCCGAATTGCAGTTCACCCCAGGCCAGGCTGATGATGGCATCCGGCTGAACGAAGGCATACCACATGCCGTGTTCTTCCGGCGGCCATTCGCCCACGAGAAGCCAGCGCCGCCCCGCGGCCCGGCACAATACGGCGTGTTCACCGGTGGCAAAGGTGCGGTAGAAACCGGGCAAGAAGGTGAATGGGCGCGCCTTGCCTTCGACGCTGAGCAGGCCGGTGGCGTAGATCGGGAGCTTCTCCTGCGGCGGGAGGGGCGCAGCGTCCAGGGCCGGGGCGGTCGCAGCGGCAAACGTTACATAGCGACGGCGACGCAGCATCGCGCCGGCCATCAACAGCAGGGCTGCCAGCACCACACAGGCGGCCGCGCCAATCCAGCGGCCCGGCAGCGCGCCGGCCAACCATAACAGCGCCAGCACGGTGAGCAGCAGGACCGGCAATCGGAACAGAGGAACCCCGAAGGCGTGGAAGCGGTGCAGCCCGTAGGTGAAGGCCGGCAGACCGGCAAGGGGAACATGCGCCGGGAAGACCGTAGGCTGCGCCGTACGCTGGGGCGCAACAACGGAAGCCCCGCCAAGCAAGGGCGGGGCTTCGTGATAACCGTTTTGGTGGGGTGGCTTAGGCTGGAACTCCACCGTGACGTCCTCCGGCGCGCCTAGGCGGGAGCCGGCAGGGTGCCGCCGATGTCCACGCCGCTGTCGCTGCGTTTGTCGCCGCGCGCCGATTCATCGTGACGCGGGCCGGGAGCCAGGCGCGGGCCGGGCTGGTCAGGGGTACGGAATGGGTTTTCGCCCCGCATCAGCGCCTGGAACTGCTGAGCGTCAATGGTTTCAACTTCCAGCAGCGAGGTCGCCAGCACGTCGACCTTGTCCCAGTGAGCAGTCAATAGCTCGTGGCAACGCTCGTGGGCTTCGCCGACCAGGTGGTGAATCTCCTCGTCAATCTCCTGCGCGACCTTGTCCGAGTAGTTGCGACGCTCTGAGATCTCGCGGCCGAGGAAGACGAAGTCTTCGCGCTCACCGTAGCGGATCGGTCCCAACTTGCCGCTCATGCCCCACTGCGTCACCATGGAGCGGGCCATGGAGGTGACGCGTTCCAGGTCGTTGCTGGCCCCGGTCGTGATGTCACCAAAGCGGATTTCTTCGGCGACGCGACCACCCAGGAGGGCGACCAGGTCGTTGCGGAACTTGCCGCGGGCAGTAAGCTGGCTTTCCTCGTCCGGCAGACTCAAGGTGTAGCCACCGGCCATGCCGCGCGGCACGATGGTCACTTTGTGGACCGGGTCGTGATTGGGCAGGAAGTGCATGGCGATGGCGTGACCGGCCTCGTGGTAGGCCACGATTTATTTTTCGTCTTTGGTGATCAGCCGACTGCGACGCTCCGGCCCGGCGATGACGCGCTCAATCGCTTCATGCAATTCAGACATGCTGATGGACCGGCGGTTGCGGCGCGCCGCCAAAATCGCAGCCTCGTTGATCAGGTTTTCGATGTCCGCACCGGCAAAGCCCGGCGTCTGCTTGGCGATGACATCCAGGTCGACGTCGGTGGCAAGCGGTTTGCCGCGGACATGCACATCGAGGATGGCGCGGCGACCCTTGACATCGGGCGCGTCCATGGTGACGCGGCGGTCGAAACGACCGGGGCGCAGCAAGGCCGGGTCCAGGATGTCGGGGCGGTTGGTGGCGGCGATGAGAATGACGTTGGTGGCGGTGTCGAAGCCGTCCATCTCGACGAGAATCTGGTTGAGCGTCTGTTCCCGCTCATCATGGGAGCCGCCCATCCC
>CAYJQA010000033.1:12543-18340 GCA_964372065.1 uncultured Litorilinea sp. | reverse complement strand
ATGCTGAGCGTAGCGAAGCATCCCCTTCTCCAGTGCGTCACCGGGACCCTTCGCTATCGCTCAGGGTGACAAGAGCTTTGCAGACACTACCTAGTAGGCGTTACGGTTGGCCCCAAAGACCCACTGGACGCCCGTGCGAATCAGAATCTTGAAGTCCAGGGCCAATGACCAATTCTCAATGTACCACAGGTCATACTTGGTGCGCTCGATAATGGACGTGTCGCCGCGCAGCCCGTTCACCTGCGCCCAGCCGGTAAGCCCGGCCTTCTCGCGATGCCGGTCCATGTAGCGCGGGATGCTCTGGCGGAACTGCTCCACATAGACCGGACGCTCCGGCCGCGGCCCGACCAGGCTCATGTCGCCGATCAGCACATTGATCAACTGCGGCAACTCGTCAATGTTGAAGTGCCGCATCATGCTCCCCAGTTTGGTGCGCCGCGGGTCGCCGGGCCGCGTCCAGCCCGGCCCCTCCACTTCGGCGTCGGTCCGCATCGACCGGAACTTGATCATCTTAAACGGGATGGCGTCCAATCCCATGCGCTCTTGGATGTAGAACACCGGGCCGGGACTGTCCAGCTTGACCAGCAACGCAGTCAACAGCAGGAACGGACTCATAACAACCAACGCTGCCGCGCTCCCGACCATATCCATGCCGCGCTTGAGCGTCAGCTTCCAGCCCTGCAGCGCCACGTCGCGCATGGTCAGCAGCGGCAGGCCGCCCAGGTCGCCGATGCCCACCTCGCTCGCCATGATCTGGAAGACATCCGGGAACACACGAATGCCGACCTTCTCGCGCTCGCACAGGCTGATGATGCCTACCAGGTCCTGATGGCTGCTCTCCGGCAGACCGATGATCACCTCGTCCACCTGATGCTGCTCGATGACCCAGGGGATATCCACCAGCGTGCCCAAGATCGGCTGCCCCATCAGCTTCTGATGGCGATCGCCTTTGCCGCTGTCAATCACGCCGACCACGTGGTAACCCAGCCGGCGATTCTGCAGGAGCTTTTGCAGCAGCATCTGGCCGACTTCGCCCGTACCGACCACCAACACCCGATCATCGCCCACCCCGCGCGCCTGCGCCGCCCACTGGATTTGGGCATGGACCGACCGCAGCAACGTCATGATCACGACATTCAGCGCCACGGCATACGCGATGAAAGGCCGGTGATAGTTAAAGTCCGGCATCGCCAGCGTCAGAATGGCAACGGTCAGCAGCGTCGTCAAGATGTTGTTCAGGACGATCCGGAAGAACTCGTCCAAGTGGCCCGCGGGACGCCGGCGCTGATACATCCGCCGGGCGAAGAAAATGCTCATCAGCACCACCGAGAACACGGTGGGCAGCGGCCAGAACTCCCAGAACGGGCCGATCACCACATCGGGATTAGCGTCCAGGATGGCATGCGCCAGGTAGAAGGCAGCCCAAATCGCCGCCAGGTCGATACCCAGCAGCGCCAGCATAAACAAAAACTGGGGGCGCTTCATCAGACCTGGCCGGTGTCCGCGTCGCGCCCGATATTCAGGGTAGCTACTCGTCTCCGTGAGACTCTGTTGCATGCCTTTGCCTTCGCCGCCGCCTATCCCTGCTTGACGCGCAGCCCACTCGACGACCCCACCGGCGCGCCGCTTACCGGCTCCGCCACGGTCGCCGCCGGGCTTTCCTGGTCGCGACAATAGCCCCACAAGTGTCGCGCGACGTCCAGCCCGCCCGTCACCACCACGCCCAACCGAATCATGGCGTGCAGCCAGGGGGGCGTCGAACGGCGGTAGTGCTTGCGGTAGAAGATCCACATGGCTTCATAGAAGTCGATACGCGCTTTGCCGCTCTGCCGGCTGGACGCCTCTTTGACATGGGTGATCTCCACCTGCCCGTTATACCAAACCTGCCACCCGGCGTCCTTGATCCGCTTGGCCCAGTCCAAGTCCTCGCCATACATAAAGAACGCTTCGTCCAGCAGCCCCACGGCGTCAATCGCCCCCCGCCGCAGCAACATAAACGCGCCCACCACCGAATCCACCGGGTGAACCGCGTCCTCCGGGTAATAGGCCAAGTTATAGGCATTGAACCGGCGGCTGCGCGGCAGCAAGCGGCTCAAGCCGACCATGCGATAGAAGCTCACCTCCGGCGTCGGGAAGCTGCGCCGGCAGGCGCGATCTAGACTGCCGTCGGGCCGCCGCACCCGCGGGCCGGCCACGCCGATCTCCGGATGTTCCTCCATGAAGCGCACCATCGCGTCGATGGCCGTCGGCGGCACCCGCGTGTCCGGGTTCAGTAGCAGCACATAGCGCGGTCCCGCTGCGCCCGCGCGCGGCGCGCCGGTCCGTCCCAAACCAAACCAGCGCAGACCCACGTTGTTGCCCGCGCTAAAGCCCAGGTTGACCCGGTTGACGATCAGATGGGCAGCCGGGAACTCGGCGCGCACCATCTCGGCGCTGGCGTCTGTGCTCGCGTTATCCACCACGCACACGCGATAGCGCAGCGCCGTGGCAGCGGCAAACACCGAGCGCAGACAATCACGCAAGAGTT
This sequence comes from uncultured Litorilinea sp., assembly GCA_964372065.1. Classification (GTDB taxonomy): domain Bacteria; phylum Chloroflexota; class Anaerolineae; order Caldilineales; family Caldilineaceae; genus QEUY01. The sequence continues at coordinate 15,813 of CAYJQA010000033.1, read as the reverse complement.
GAGCCGTATTGTAGTTCAGGATGACGATCGCCAGGTCGAGCCTGTCGTCAGTCACACCCGCATCGGTTTGCGTCATGCACTCTTCCCGCTGCCGCCCCGTGTCTGTCCGCGTCCGGCACTAAGGCAGCCTGAATTGTAGCATAGCGCCGCGACGCCGGTCAAAGCCTAAGGCGATTTTCACCTAACGCCGGAGGCGTCAGCGCCCTCGCGTCGGCAATCCGGCGGGCAATCGTCATCTGGGGCACGGACGCCGCCCGCGCCGGTGCTATAATAACAGCGATGACCAAGACCATTCTCATCGTCGACGACGACGCGCTGATGCGCCGCAGCCTCGCCGCCACCTTGGAGCAGGCGGGCTTTCACACCCGCGCCGCGGCCAACGCCGAAGAACTGCTCAAACTCACGACGGCGGAGCCGGTCGATCTGGTGCTGCTGGACATCGGCCTGCCCGGCATGGACGGCATGGAGGCCCTGCGCTCGCTGCGCCGCGCTGCGCCGCGCCTGCCCGTGATCTTCGTCACTGCGCGCCGTCGTGAACTGGACGAGATTGTCGGGCTGGAGTTGGGCGCCGATGACTACATCACCAAGCCCTTCGACATGGATGTACTGCTGGCGCACGTCCGGGCCGTCCTGCGCCGCGCCACAGCCGCCGCGCCGGTCGCGAGTCAGCCCGCCGTCACCGTGGGCGACCTGCACATCGACGCCGCGGCGCGCACTGTGACGCTGGCGGGCCGCCCCGTCGACCTCGCGCCCAAAGAGTTCGATTTGCTCTACGCCCTTGCCCAACAGCCGGGCCGCGTCCTGGGCGTGGACGATCTGCTGGAACGCGTCTGGGGACCGACCTGGATCGGCGAAAGCCAAACCCTCTACGTCCATATCCGCTGGCTGCGCGAAAAGATCGAAGAGGACCCGGCCCGGCCGCGCCGTCTGCTGACCGTGCGCGGCTCCGGCTACAAACTGGTGGCCGTCTAGACCTATGCTACAGAGTCTGCGTACCCGTTTGGCCCTCAGCCATGCCCTGCCGGTGCTGCTCTTCGTGGCGCTGCTCGGCTTAGGCTTCCTCTATCAGTTGGAACGCCGCTATTTCTTGGAAGCCCTGGCGACCGAATTGGCCGCCCAGGGCACGATCATCGCGTCCTTTACGCGCGACCAGGCCGCCATCTGGGACAACCCATTTCTCGCCCAACTGGTGCTGGAAGAACTCAGCCCGCGTGTCAACGCCCAACTCATGCTGGTCAACCGCGCCGGTCAGGCGGTCGCGGCCGACTGGTTTGACGGCGCGGAACAGGTCGGCGCGCTCATTGAAAGCGCGGCGGTAGATTCGGCGCTGCACGGCCAGTTGGCCTGGACCATCAACTCCGGCTTCACGGCGGGCGAACAACTGCTAGACGTAGCCGTGCCGGTCACGGTTCCCCCCGGCCGTGTCATCGGCGCGATCCGCCTCTCCCACAGCCTGGAGGAGGTGCAGCGCCGGTTGGCTCCCTTACGCACGCTGGTCTGGATCACCGTGGGCGTCGGCGCGGGGCTGTCGCTGCTGCTGGGTCTGTTCTTGGCGCAGTGGGTCGCCGCGCCGCTGCGCCGCCTGGCCGATGCGGTCGTCGCGTTTACTCCACTGACGCCGCCGGAGCCGGTCCCCATGCGCGGCCCCAGCGAAGTGCAGACGCTGGCCGCCGCGTTCAACCGCATGAGCGGCCGCCTCTACGACCTGGAGCGCACGCGCCAGTCCCTCCTCACCGGCATTGCCCACGAGTTGGGCCGTCCCCTGGGCGCAATCAAAGCCGCGGCCCAGACGATCCGTAACAGCGCGGACCACGCCTTGGCCGTGGAGTTGGCCGCGGGCATTGACGACCAAGTGGACGAGTTGACGCTTCAGATCGATGACCTGACCTTGCTGGGCGAGATGGAGTTGGAGGGGCTGCGCATGCAGTTCAGCCCGGTTGACATCACCGAACTCATCGAGCACCAGACCCACCAGTTCGCCACCTTTGCGGCGGATCGCGGAATTGCGCTCTCGTGCAGCGCCGCCCCCGGCCTGCCCTTGATCACCGCCGACCCCAAACGCGTCGAGCAAATCATCGGCAACCTCGTCCACAACGCGCTCAAATACACCCCCCGCGGCGGCAGTGTGCAGGTCACGGCGCGGCTGGCCGGCGCGTCCGACGCGTCCCACTTGTGCGTCGATGTTGCCGACAACGGGCCGGGCATCGCCCCCGCTGAACACGCGCGCATCTTCGAGCTGTTCTATCGCAGCCCCGCGCACCAGCGGCTTCATCAGGGCGTCGGGATCGGCCTCTTTCTGGCGCGCCATTTGGCCGAGCGCCATCACGGCACATTGACCGTCGTCAGCCGCGAAGGCCACGGCGCGACCTTCACGCTTTGCCTCCCGTTCCAGCCCCCCGAACCATAAGGTTTCCTTAAGCTCACCATAGGCACAGCTTAAAGACGCGGGCCATCCTGCGGTCTATCCTCTAGGCATGGACGAAATCAGTTCGTCCACATGCACAGAACCAGTTGCACCGGGGCACGCTGCCCCGCTGCTGCCAGTCAGGAGAGTAACCTATGATCAAACGCAAGTATCTCATCTTCGCCGCCGCGATTCTGGTAATCGCGCTGTTCTTTGGCGCGGGCGTCAGCCGTATGCTCGACCGCGGCGTCACCTTCGCCGCCGAGCCTGCGCAGACGGTAAGCACCTCGACCGCCGCGGTGCGCGCCGAGTTGGCCGCCGTCCTGCCTAGCCAGCAGGTGCTGGCCGACATCTACGACCAGATTTCGCCGTCGGTGGTCAGCATCCAGGTCACGTCCCAGGCGAAAGTCAGCCTACCCGAAAACATGCCGGGGTTCCCCTTCGGCCTGCCGGAGACACCCGACCAGGGTTTGGTCCAGAGTGAGGGCAGCGGCTTTATCTACGACAATGACGGCCACATCGTCACCAACAACCACGTCGTCGAGAACGCCCAGTCCATCACCGTCTACTTCGCCAACGGCATGTGGACGGATGCCACGCTGGTCGCCGCCGACCCCGCCGCCGACTTGGCTGTGATCAAGGTCACGCGGCCGTCCGGCGTCGCGTGGCAGCCTCTGACGCTCGCTCCCGCCGACGGGTTGGATGTGGGCTACTATGTGGTGGCCGTGGGCAGCCCCTTTGGGCTGGACGAAACCATGACCGTCGGCATCGTGAGCGCGCTGGGCCGCAGCCTGCAAACCGACACGACCGCGGACGGTTCCGCCTATTCGCTGCCGGACGTGATACAGACCGACGCGGCCATCAAC
>CAYJQA010000033.1:7519-12533 GCA_964372065.1 uncultured Litorilinea sp. | reverse complement strand
CTCATGGGCGAAGTCGTGGGCGTTAACTTCGCCATCAACTCGGCCGTGCGCAGCAACTCCGGCGTCGGCTTTGCCATCCCGGCCTCGGTGATCAACCGTGTCGTCCCGGCGCTCATCAGCGACGGCGCGTATCACTACAGCTACTTGGGCGTCTCCGGTGCGACGGTCACGGCGGCCGTGGCCCAGGAACAGAAGCTGCCCGAAAACACGCTGGGCGTCTATGTGGCCCAGGTCGTCGACGGCGGCCCCGCAGCCCAGGGCGGCGTGCAGAACGGCGACCTCATCACGGCCATCGACAGCCAGCCGATCACCCGCTTCGAGGACCTGATCAGCTACCTGTTCCATAGCACGAAGCCGGGCCAGGACGTTGCCTTGACCGTCAACCGCGACGGTCGCGCGGAAACCCTTACTGTGACCGTGGCTGAACGGCCCAGCGCCGAGGTGGCAGCCACTAGTGAGCCGGATCGCGGCGACAGCCGCGGCATGGTCTCCATCGCCGAGGCCATGAAGATCGCCCGCCAGGCCGTGCAAGACGCCGGCGCGATGACCAACATCGACTCGGCCACGGCCAAGCCTGACATCGTCGACGGCCAGCATGTCTGGGTCGTCAGCCTGAGCGGCGACGGGGCCAACGCCACGGTCGTCATCGACGGGCAGACGGGCGAAGTGCTCGAACTCAACGTGCAGTAGTACCTGCCTGCTCTAGCAGTAAGACGCAAGGGGGAGGACCGCCCGGCAAGGCGGTCCTCCCCCTGTTTCTATCTATGCTAGAATGACGGCATGGACTCGCACACCACCCTATGGCAGCGCTGGCGTAGCGCCGCCCGCACGCTCAAACGCGACGTGTTGGCGCTCTATTACGCCTATCGCGACCCGCGCACCACCTGGTGGGCGCGCCTGCTGGCGCTGAGCGTCGTGGCCTACGCCGTCAGCCCGCTGGACCTCATCCCCGACCCCATCCCCGTCCTGGGCTATCTGGACGACCTCGTGCTGCTGCCGCTGGGCATCTGGCTCTGTCTGCGGCTGATCCCGCCCGCCGTGATGGACGATGCACGCCGCCGCGTGGAGAAAGCGCCGCCGCAGCCGGGCCGTCTGGGTTGGATCGCCGGGGCGCTGATCCTGGCGCTGTGGCTGGCGCTCGCCGCCTGGCTCCTCACCGCGATCCTCGGCTTCACGGCCTAACAGCCATTCCGAATCGACGGCGGTCCAGTCATGCTGAGGAGCCTTGCGACGAAGCATCCACTTCGCCGCGCTTATAACCGCGCCGGGTTAAGCCGCGCCAACAACTCGGCGTTGGTCGGCACTTGCTCGAGCAGCTTGAGCAAGCTGGTCATCGCCGTTTTGGGCGACCCCTTGGCCAGCCAGCGGCGCAGCGTTGCCAGCCGCGCCAACTCGGCTTCGTCGTACAGATAATCCTCGCGCCGCGTCCCGCTGGCGAGTAGGTTGATAGCGGGAAAGACGCGCGCCTCGGCCAGCTCCCGGTCCAGTACAATTTCGCTGTTGCCCGTGCTCTTGAACTCCTCGAAGATCAGGTCGTCCATGGCCGACCCGGTCCCCACCAGCGCCGTGGCGATCACCGTCACCGACCCCGCGCCCTCGATCTTGCGCGCCAACCCAAAGAAGCGCCGCGGCATCTCCAGCGCGGCGGCATCCACGCCGCCGGTGAGCGTGCGCCCGGAGCCGGCGCCTTGCAGGTTGAACGCGCGCGCCATGCGCGTCAGACTGTCCACCAGCACCACCACGTCGTGCCCCATCTCCAGTTCGCAGCGCACATGCGCCAGCGTCAGTTCGGCCAACGCCACGTGGTCGCGCGTGCTCTGGTCGTTGGAGCTTGCCAGCACTTGGCCCGGCACGCTGCGCCGGAAATGGGTGACTTCCTCCGGGCGCTCATCCACCAGCAGCAGGATGATGCGGATGGACGGGTCGTTCGCATGCACGGCGTCGGCAATCTGTTGCAGGATGATCGTCTTGCCCGCCTTGGGCGGCGCGACGATCAGCCCGCGCGTGCCCTTGCCGATGGGCGCGACCAGGTCGATGACCCGCGTGGCCGCCGCGCCCGTGATGCTCAGGTCGAACCGTTCGTGCGGGCTAATGGCGACCAAGCGGCTAAAGGGGGTGCGCTTCCGCCAGGCTTCCGGCGTCCCCCCGCCGATGGTCGTCACCTTCGCCAGGGCCAACCCTTGCTTGCCCGCTTGCGCCTCGCCCACGACGGCCGCACCGTCGACCAGCCCATACTGGCGCACGACGCCGGGCGGCACGGTCACATCGTCGGGGCCGGGCTGGAACGAGTAGGCCGGGTCCAACAGCACCCCGGCCCCCCGCTGTGTCATCTTGAAGACTCCGGTGGCCGCCTGCATCGCGCCTGGCTAGACCCTCGCCAGTTCGTGCAGGAGCATGCAGTACCCCGTCTGCGCCTTCTTGAAGCTGGACAGCCGCCAGAACTCGTTGGGCGAGTGGATGTTCTCGTCGTCGAGGCCAAAGCCAAAGGTGGCCGTATAGGAGCCTAGCGCCGAGAGGAACATCTCGTAGATCGGCACGCTGCCGCCCGTGCGCGTGTAATAGGGCGGACGGCCGTACAACTCCTCCAACACCGCATGGGCGGCGCGGTTGGCCGGATGGTCCGCCGCCATGAAATAGGGCATGGCGGCATTCGCCGTGACCGTCGTCTTGACCGTCACGCCCGGCGGGGTCAGGCGATGAACCTGCGCCGCCACCAACTCGGCAATCTGCCGCGGGTTCTGGTCCGCCACCAACCGGCAGGTGATCTTGGCATGGGCCTCGCCCGGCAGCACCGTCTTCATGCCTGCGCCGCTGAAGCCACCCCAGATGCCGTTGATCTCCAGCGTGGGCCGCGCCCAGGCCTGCTCAAGAATGCTGAAGCCTGCCTCCCCAAACAGGGCCGGCACGCCCAGTTGCTCTTGATAGCGCACCTTGTCCAGCGGGATTTCCGCGATCTTGGCCCGGTCGTCCGGCGTCAATTCGCGCACGCTGTCATAGAAGCCCTCCACCGCGATATGCCCATTGGCGTCATGCAGCCCCGCCAGGATGGTCGCCAGCGCATGGATCGGGTTCTGCACCGTGCCGCCAAACTGCCCGGAATGCAGGTCGCGGTTGGGACCCGTCACATCTACCTGAACGGCGCAGATGCCACGCGTCGATAGCGTGATCTCCGGCTCGCTCTCGGAGAACTGGCCGCCGTCGGCGCTGATCACCATGTCGCAGGCAAAGCGATCCTTGTTCGCGTGCATGAACTTGGGCATCGTCGGGCTACCGATTTCTTCCTGGCCCTCAAACAGGAACTTGACGTTTAGCGGCAGCCCGCCTTCCGTCGCCAGCAGCGCCTCCGCCGCCAAGATGGGCACAAACATGTTGCCCTTATCATCCGAAGCGCCGCGGGCATAGACCTTGTCGCCCACAATCGTCGGCTCGAAGGGCGGCCGCGTCCATTTGTCCTCCGGGTCCACCGGCTGCGTATCGAAATGCCCATAGAGCAGGACCGTCGGCTTGCCCGGCGCATGGAGCCAGTCGCCATAGACGGCCGGATGGCCGCCCGTCGCCATAGCCTCCACGTGCTCGATGCCCGCGGCCTTCATGCGCGCCGCGACCCAGTCGGCGACCGCGGCTACGGCCGGCGCGTGCTCCGGCAGGGCCGAAATGCTGGGGAAGTGCAGGAACTCCAGCAGTTCCGCCACGAAGCGCTCTTGATTCTTGTTCAGATATTCCTGCCACGAAGTCATGATACAACCTTTCTCATGTGAGTGTTCGCGCAGCCGCGCCGCCACGGTTATTGCGGCTTGCGGCTGCGAGTAGCCATGAAGATGGGAAGATAGGCGGCCAGCGGGATCTCCGCCCAGCCGTCCTCATAAAAGCCGGTCAAGACGAACCCAACATCCAGTTGCCCGCCGATCAGGTCGTCCAGCGTGTGACCGAACTCCAGCGGCTGGAGATCGTCGGCCAGGCGTTGCCGTTCCTCCGGGGTGATGCTCGTCAGATCGGAATAGGGCAGCCGATGACGCACCGCCAACACACCCGCGTCCATCTTGGTCATGTCGAAGATGTAGAACGTTGGGTTGGTAAACCCCGCCAGCAGTTCGCCGCCGGGACGGAGCACCCGATACGCTTCCGCCCACACCGGACGCACCGCGGGCACAAACATATTGGAGCACGGATGGACGATCCGGTCGAACGACGCATCGGCAAACACCGACAGATCGGCCATATCGCCCAACACGGTGCGGATCGCCAGCCCTTCACGTTCGGCGACCGCGCGATCCTGCGCCAGTTGGCGGGGCGAATTGTCAAAGACCGTCACGTTAGCCCCGGCCGCGGCCAGCACCGGCCCCTGCTGCCCGCCCCCGCTCGCCAAACACAACACGTCCACACCGTTCAGGTCGGCGGGAAACCACGTGCGCGGGACCGGCTTGATCGGCGTCAGCACGATCTGCCACTCGCCGCCGCGCGCCGCCGCGATCACCGCCGGCCCCACCGGAATGGTCCATTCGCTGTCGCCGACCGCGGCATCCCACGCCCGGCGGTTATAATTCAAGATGTCGGTCAATGCGCCACCCCCTTGTGAATTTTGCCGGATTGCCGGTGATCCGCCAAAATCGCGGGGACAACCTGCCACATTTTTGTGTTACACACCACCGGAAGGCGCCACATGAGCGAGATCGCCGCCAGTCTCTACCGCCTCGAACACGCCACCGGCGTAGTGATCCCGGTCTACCTGCGCCCCGACAGCGACCTGGACTTCGGGCGCGCCCTCGTCGGGGATACCGTGCGCCTCTTTGTCCGCGAAGTCGCCGACCCCGCCGCCATCTGTCTCAGCGCCGATGGCCCCGGCCCTGCCGCCGCCGTCGCTCAGGACGTCGCCGCCGCCTACGGCGTGCAGGTCGTGCTCAGCGCGGAGAACCGCGGCAAGTTCGCCGCCGTCGCCGCGGGCATGGCGCGGCTGTTTGGCCCGCCCCCACAAACCAAAATAGCCCCCCGCGACCACGAAGCCGCCCCCATAGGC
>CAYJQA010000033.1:5942-7509 GCA_964372065.1 uncultured Litorilinea sp. | reverse complement strand
CGGGGCAATGTGCGCGGCGGGCGCGGGGGGCTGGGCGGGGGTGTTGGCCGCGCCGCAACTCACCTACTTCGCCGCCGTCGACCAGGAGGGCGACCACTTCGGCAACGAGTTGCTCAACTTCGTGCGCGCCGCCGACCACGTCGCCCAAACCACCGCCACCGAGCGCGTGCTGGTGTTGGGCAATCGCGCCTCGCGCCATCGCCCCCTGGGCTTCCTGCGCGCCGAGCAGGAAGAACTCGCCAACCACATGCTGCTGGACGCCCTGGCCTACCATGCCGCCGTCACGGGCGCGCCGCTGCGGCTGGAATACCTCACCACCACGACACCCCTGCCCGACTTCCATTCGGGTTACAAGCTCTTTAGCCGGGCCACGGCCCACGCCGTCTTTGCGGACGCGGCCAACGACGGGCACGCCCGGAGCGCGCCGCTGGCGGGCCTTGACGCGGCCGCGGCCAATCGCCACGCGTGCGAAGCGGTCATGGTCGTCGAGGCGCACCTGGCCGGTGCCATCCTCGCCGCCGTCAGCCGCCGCACCTACGACGAGCAGCCCATCTCGCTCTTTGCCGCCTACAACCGCGCCCGGCTCGCCGCCGACATGATCCTCTGGCCTTGTCGCCGTCTGGCTGTCCCCGGCGCATTCGTCGCCCAATGGCTGGCGAACCACCTACCCACCCTGCTCCTCGGCACGCTTGCGCCCCAGGGCCAAGACGAGCTGGCCGCCATCCGCGACCTGGTGCTGGCTGCCTACGGCCTGGACGCGGCCGCGCCGGCATCCCGCGGGCCTACGCGTCCGCGCTTTGTCTAGGCGCAAAAACCGCATCCCACCCGGCCTCACGGTCCAGCAGCGCCGGTTTGATGTCGCCCATGCGCATCCCGCGCGCCTGGCGCGCCTGGAGATAGGCCGCCGCCCCATCCACGACGCCTGCGACCCGCGCGGGCTGTAGTTGGCCCAAGCGCCGGCAGTAGTCATAGTGGAAGTTGTCGCGCAACAAGCCGTCCAGCCGAGCCGCCAGCGCCGCCATATCCGGTTGGCCCGTCGCCGGCTCCAGATAGAGCGCATAGGCGACGCCCGCCGCGTCCTCGCTGGGCGCGACCAGCACGAACCGCGCGGCGACACCCGCTTCGTGCAAGAGCTTCTCCACGCAGCCCGCCACAAAGCCTTCGCTCAGCTTCTCGCCAAACCAGTCGGAGACGCGGTCGGTCTTGCCCACAAAGCGCACACACGGCGTCGCCGCGGCGCGGCCAACCACCTCGATACGGTCGTGCAGCCGGTAGCGATAGAGACCGCCGCCGGTCGTGACCAGCACGGTATAGGCGCGGCCCTTGACTAGCTCGTGCGCCATCCAGACCTTGCCCGCCTCATCCTCGAACTCCAGAAAGTGCCCCGTCACGGCCAGGACCGGCCCCGGCGCGCCGATCCACGGCAGCGAGACCATCGCCTCGGTCGCCAACAGGCCCTTCGCCTGGATGGGAACCCCCTCCATCCGGCGCGCCAACTCGCGGGCAAAGCGCGTCGCGGGGCCGTCCGCCCAGCAGCTTACGAGACCGAGCCGCGGCCAAATTGTGC
>CAYJQA010000033.1:0-5932 GCA_964372065.1 uncultured Litorilinea sp. | reverse complement strand
CCGACCCCGCCCCGCGCCAAATTGGGCCGCCCGGCGGCGGCCGGGGCCGGGTCCACCCGGCCCAACCGCCGCGCCCGGCCCGCCGCCGGACGCAGATTGCCGGACAGCTTCGCATGTAGCTCCGGGTCCACGTCGCCGGGCAGCGTCAGCGTCCCCGTCGCCACATCTTCCACCAGCCGCGGCCACCACGCCGCCATCGCATCCAGCAGCAGCGTCAGGAACGTGGGATTCCACACCGAGATGAGGCGCAGACCGGGCGCGGCCAGCAGATGGCGCAGCGTGGCATACCGGAACGCGTCCACGTCCGCCAGTTCCTTGACCCTCGCGGGCACGACCAGCGCCGCCCCTACGAGCCGCCCCAGCGTGCCGAGGTACGCGCTGTCATCCTCAAAGCCGATGGGGATCCCGCCGGACGTCGTCTGCTGCCCCTGGGTCAGCGGCGACACCGACCAGTACCCGGGGCCGCCCAACAGCCGCGGCCGCTGGGTGTAGACGTTCATCACCCACGCCGCCAGCCCCATCTGAAACTCGCGCTGGAGCGCCGCGGTATAGGGAATCAGCTTCGCGGCCGCGGTCGAACCGCTGGACGGCTCAAACAACGTCACCGGCGCGGCCGTGAGGACGGCTTGCTCGCCCGCCGCCATACGCGCAATCGACGGCGCGAACTTCTCATAGTCCGCGGGCTGCACGCGGCGGCGGAAGTCGTCCACCGACTGAATCTTGCCAAAGGCGTGGCTGCGCCCGAACTCACATTCCACGTTGGCCGCGAGGATGCGCCGCAGGGCGGCCATCTGGGCGGCCACCGGCGCGGCCAATCCGCGGCGGAACGTGGTTGCGTCGCCCCAGCCGTTGATCAGCCAGGCCAGGTTTGCCAGGGTTGCATTCATGGCGCGAGACAGCGTGTGCGCGCCGGACTAAGCCGGTTGCGGCTGTCGCCCGGCCACACCCTGCCCGACGATCCAGTCGCAGTTATAGAAATCGTGTAGGTGATGAGCATAGAACCGGTAGCCGGTATTAGCCAACAGCCACGTCGGTATCTGGATCCGCGACCGCCACAGCCGCTTGGCAATCGATGGCATCGAATAGGCATATTTCCACGCCGCCTCATGCCCGGCGTAAAGCTGCTGCGGCGTCATCTGCGCCGGCTGGAAGACCACGTGCTGAGCATCATACAGCTCCCAGTCGCGCGTGAGGATGCGCCCCTCGGCGTCCAGCCGCTTGTACAGCCCCGTATTGGGGAAGGGCGTCACGATCGCAAAGCGCGGCAGGTCAATCCCCGTCTCGACGGCCAGTTTGGCGGTCTGCATGAAGATGTCGGGCGTATCGTGGTCCATGCCGAAGGTAAAGCACGCCATAAGCGTGATGCCGTGCGCGTGCAGCGCGCTCACCACGTCCCCATAGGCTTCCGGCGAGTTGAACCCCTTGCGCGTCAGCTTCAGGTTGTCCTGGCTGATGGACTCGAACCCCATCAGCAGCCCCGTGCAGCCGCTACGCGCCGCCAGGTCCAGCAGCGGTGGGTCCTTGACCAGCAGCGTCGTGGACAGGCCGAACCACTGCACCTTGAGCGGGATCAACGCCTCAAAGAGCTTGGCCGCATACTCTTTGTCCGCGATCAGGTTGAGGTCAAGAAAGATGATCTTGCGCGCCCAGTGTTGGCGGATGTCGGCCACCACATCTTCAATCGGCTTCAGGTAAGGCTTGGTCCCCCAGGCCGTGGGGACGACGCAGAAGTCGCAGCGGTGGATGCACCCCCGCGTGGCCTCGAAGACGTGCGTCGTAATGTAGTTCTGGCGCTTGAGCAGGTCGCGGCGCGGGAAGGGCATCCCCGCCAGCGACAGGTCGGGCGACTGGTCATAACGCGGCTGCATCTGTCCCGCGGCGAAGTCGCGTAACAAGCGCGGCCAGCTTTCCTCCGCATAGCCGACCACCAGCGCGTCGGCATGGGCCTGCGCATCCTCCGGAATCAGCGTCACGTGCGGCCCGCCCAGCACCACCGGGATGCCCCGGCGGCGCAGCGGCGCGGCCAGCGCATAGGCGCGCTTGGCCGTCCCGGTAATGACCGTCATCCCCACCAGGTCGGCCTCGACGCGGTCGATGTCGATTTCCTCCACGCCTTCGTCGATGATCTCGACATCGGCGTGCAGTTCCGGCGGGACCATCGCCGCCAACGTGGTCAACGTCAGCGGCGCATAGCGCAGGTTCTTCTTAAAGATGCCGCCGCGATAACGATACAGCGGCCCTTTAGGCGAGATCAGGACGATCCGCATAGTCTATTTCACCTTGCCGCGGCCCCACACGGGCCACACAACCTCTACCTGTTCGCCGCGATAACCCACGACCTCATCGTGCAGATTGAGTGTCATCTCCTGATGATGCGGGATCCACGTCAGCCGCTCGCCCACTTTGAACTTGTGCGATGACTGGCTCACGTCCACGTGCCCGTGCTCAATGGACATGCGGGTAATGAAGATCTCCGGGTGCTCGACACAGTAGCCGTAGGGGATCGGCGGATAGCTGCAGAAGGTCTTCATGCCGCCGTCGAGGACGATGCGATCGGGCGTGGGCGCGCTAACCACCGTCGTGATGACGCGCAGCGGGCAGCGCTCGTCGCTGAGGTCGGCGCGACTCTTGACGCGCGTCACATGCTCCCACACATACGACCCGGCGCGGTGCTCGGTCGCGCCGATCTCCACCGACGCCTTCTCCAGCCCGGTCCCGCCCGCGCTAAACTGATGGACCGGAATGCCGTCCCCGCGAATCAAGGCGATGGTTTCGTCCACAAAAGGCTTGGACTCCACGCGGCTGGGATAGGTCATGACGCCCTGGAAGTCAATCCCCGGCAGGTCGTTGAGGATGCGCGCGAGCTGCTGTGCCTCCTGCGGCGTCTGCACGCCGCAGCGCTGCATCCCCGTGTCCATCTCGATCATCGTGCGGATCGTCCCGCCGAACTTCTGCGCGCCTTCGGAGAGGCCGCGCGCCGTCGCCGCGGAGTCCACGGTCACGGTGAGGGTCGCCCGCTTGGTCAGCCGCACCAACCGCTCCACCTTGGACGCGCCGACGATGTTGAATGGGATCGTGATGTCCGGAATCCCGGCCGCGACCATCACCTCGGCCTCGCCGACCTTTTGGCAGCAGATACCGATCACCCCGCTCGCCATCTGCATGTGCGCGATTTCGGGAATCTTGTGCGACTTCGTGTGGGCGCGCAGCGGGATATTCACGGCCCGGCACGCCGCGGCCACATCGCGCAGGTTGCGCTCCATCTTGTCCAGATCAATCACAACGGTGGGAGTGTCCAGATTATGGATCAACATACATACACGTCCTTTGACAAGGGATAAGGGAGCAAGCAAGCGAATCACGCGGGGATGGGCTTCGATCTTGGCAGCCTTTGCAGTCCTGCCAAAGCGCCTCTGCCGCCCCCCCACGGACGCCGTCATTCCGAGGATGCCCCCTGTGTTGCGGTGCAACAGTCGGTCAGGCAAGAAACGGGGCATCCTCGGAGTCAAGTTTCTTAGGAGGAGTCTGCGACGAGGAATCGCTCTGCGCTACCCCACAACGCACCTACTTCTCAGACCACCTCATGACACTTTCTTAGTTTATTGGTAAGTCGTCGTAGGTTTCCGGCCCTGTCTTTTCTTTTACTCGCAAGATGGTGACCAGTTCGATATCGTCTTCCACAGCGTAGATGACGCGCCAGTTGTCGACACGAATTCGGTAGATGTTTTCGCTGCCGCGTAGCAGAACGGCTTGAGCCGGGCGGGGTTGCTCAGACAGAACCAGCATGAGTCGCCGGATACGTTGGCGGTAATTTCCGGGCAACCTACGCACATCGGAACGCGCTTCCTCACTATAATCAAGCCGGTAGCTCATCGTCGTCTGCCCACACTTCTTCGTGAGAGTAGACCTTTGCTTCGCCACGCTTGATGCGGGCCAGCAGTTCGCCGGCCTCGGCCACGTCTTCGACTTCCTCGAGGAATTGTACCAACGCATGACGCACAATCGACGACAGCGACGTACCTTGCAGCACCGCCGCGGCCTTTGCCCGCCTGCGAAGGTCGTCGGGGACCAATATCGTCAAGCGAATATCCGTTGCCATCCTTGCACCTCCACTTCACCCGATCATTGCTATGCATCTATGCATATACATAGCATATCTCTCCTTTACAGGTCCGTCAACGAGATCCCTTCGGGCCAAGAAACGGCGTCCAGATTGACACCGCGCCGCCGCGCAGCACCGGTTTCGCCATCGCGGCCTACCAGCGAATCTGCTTCTGTACCGGGCTGGTGTGCTGATCCATGCGCTCGGCGATGGGCCACTGCTGCCACTCCGCCACCACCTCCACCAACCCGTTCACCGCCGCCTCGAAGATGGCCTTGCCCTTCTCCGCGGTCGCGGTGCGGGCGTCGCCGTGCACACCTAGATTCGTCCACCGCCCCCAATAGTCGTTGAACCGCACGGGGTTGGAGTAGATCGAATCCGACGAGGCGTACTTGCCCGCCACGTCGTCGCCGTGGCCCGCCTTGTCCATCTGCACGCGCTCCGGCGCGAGGTGCAAGTAGAGCGACGTCTCGAACTCGTCGGCGTGCGCCATTACCGGCGTGTCCTTCACCCTGTTGAACGCGTCCATCGCCAGCGGGAAGTAGCCCAGCGCGCCGCACAACGACTCGGTCTCCAGCACCGTCCGCCGCGCCACCAGGTCGATCAGCGGCGTGTTGGAGCCGTGCCCGTTGACCAGTAATATATGCTTGAAACCGTGATAGGCCACGCTCTTGGTGATGTTGAGACAGAACGTGATAAAGACGTCCGGCTCGATGTGGATCGTGCCGGGAAAGTCAATGTGGTGCAGGTTTAGCCCATAGGCGATGGGCGGCAGCACCAGAATCTTGTCCGGTGCACGGCGACCGGCCTCCAGACAGACCGACTCGGCCAAGAACACATCCACATCCAGCGGCAGATGACGCCCATGCTGTTCGGTCGAGCCCGTGGGCAGCAGAACGACCTTGTTCATGGCGATGGCGTCGTTCATCTCCGCCCATGTCAAGCGGTTATAGCGATACTCGGTAGCCGCGTCCATCCTCGATCCCTCTCCCTGTGTGCTGTTCTGTGTTTACGCTGCTTCGTTCCACTCGATCACATACTGCTCTTGGGCGTCCGTCTCCGGCGACTGGCGCCAGGCCGACTTGGGGCACGCCTGCCACAGCACGCGCAGCCGGACCAGCGCGTGCTCCCCGACGTAGCCGTGTCGCGCCAGCCAACAGCCCACAATCGTGCCGGTACGCCCGATGCCGCCCCAGCAATGCACGTAAACCGTCCGGCCTTGCGCCAGGTACGCGTCGATGGCGTCCAGCGTGGCGACGGTCGCCTGCTGGCTGCGCGGCGTGGACACATCACGGATGGGGAACCGCTCATGCATCACACCCTTCCCCGTATGGGCGTCCAGCAGATAGGCATAGGGTAGCAGCCCTTCACCGGCCTCGGTGAGGTCGACGAAGGCCGTCACCCCCGCGCCAACCAGCGCGTCGATCTTCGCCCGCGAGGTCGCCTCATCCAAGTCCCTGGGATACTCGCCGGCCAGCAGCTTGCCCGGCACAACCCAATAACAGTACGTGATCGGTCGTTCGACCATCTCGGCTGTTCCCCCAAAAAGGCAAACTTATGTCAAACTCAAGCGGTACGCCATACAGCGAATGTTCCCTGCCGCCATCCACCGGGATTCCTCGCGGTCGCTCGGAATGACGACGAGTGTGTCCTTGTCATGCTGCTCACGGAGTGGTGCGCAGCACTGCGTTAGCGAAGCATCCCCTTCTGCGCGCACCTACGCCAGCGCACTCAGCACGCGGGTAACGCCCTCGATGGTCTCTTCCACGTCTTCGTTGCTCAACTGCGGTATGATGTTCAGATGCACGACCCGACTCAGCAGGTCGAGGC
>CAYJQA010000032.1:8191-18536 GCA_964372065.1 uncultured Litorilinea sp. | reverse complement strand
AAGGAGGTGTGCCCGTGTCTCGAGCCTTCTCTCGCGCGCTGCTCATGCTCGTGCCGCTATTGTGGCTGCTGTCGTCCAGCTTCAAGGACACGGGCAAGATCTTCCTATACCCGCCACAGTGGATCCCGGACCCCTGGCGCGTCGAGAACTATGGCGCGGTGTTCGAGCGAATTCCCTTTGTGCGATTCTACCTCAACACGATCCTGGTGACGGCGCTGGCGATGGTCGGGCAGATCTTCTCGGCCAGTCTAGTCGCGTTTGGCTTTGCACGACTGCGTTTTCCGGGCCGCGACCTGCTGTTCTTGGTGCTGCTGGCTACCGTCATGATCCCGTATCATGTCACGCTGATCCCCACCTTTGTCCTGTTCCGCATGTTGGGCTGGCTGGATACCTATGCGCCGCTGATCGTGCCGTACTGGCTGGGCGGCGGCGCGTTCTATGTGTTCCTGCTGCGCCAGTTCTATATGCGACTGCCGCTGGAACTGGACGACGCGGCGCGCATTGACGGCGCGCACACCTTCCGCATCTACTGGAGCGTGATTCTGCCCCAGGCCGGTCCGGCGCTGGGTGTGGTGGCAATCTTCACGTTCCTGGGTCACTGGAACGACTTCTTCAACCCGCTTATCTACCTCAACACGACCGACAAGTATACGCTGGCGTTGGGCATCAACCTGTTCCGCGGCTACCAGCAGACGCAGTGGAATCTGCTCATGGCGGCGAGTGTCATGGCTACGCTGCCCTGCATCATCCTGTACGCCGCGGCGCAGCGGTATTTCATTCAAGGCATTGTCTTCACCGGATTGAAAGGATAAGTCGAGATGGCCGAACTTGGGGTCGGCATCCTGGGTCTGGGGCAGGGTCGGTCGCACCTGCAAGCCTTCCAGGCCGTCGAGGGCGCGCGCGTGGTGGCGGTCTGCGACGTAGACCAGCCACTGGCGGCGCGCGTGGCGCAGGAGCAGGGCGTCGGGCGCGTCTGCGCGACCTACGCCGAACTGCTGGACGACAAAGCGGTGGATATCGTGGTGGTCGCGACGCCCGACCACCTGCACGGGCAGCACGCGATCCAGGCGCTGGAGGCGGGCAAGCACGTGCTGTCTGAGATCCCGATGGCGACCTCGCTGGCCGAAGTGGGGCGCATCATCCAACTCACGGACCGCAGCGGGCTGAAGTACCACATGGGCAACCAGGTGCGCTGGGCCTTCTGCCTGCAAGATGTGCAGCGGCTGATCGCGGGCGGCGACCTGGGCGATGTGTTTTACGGCGAGGGCGAGTACCTGCACGACATGGAAGACATCGCAGGACATCGCTCGGCGGACCACTGGCGGATCGCGGGCGACCCGCCGCAAACCACGCTATTGGGCGGGGGACCGCACGCAATTGACACCCTGCGCTGGCTGATGGGCGTGCGCTTCGTGGAGGTGCAGGCGTATCACACCGAGCAGCGCACACGCCGGAACACGCTGCATACGACGGTCGCGATCTACAAGACCAGCACGGGCGGCGCAGCCAAGGTCACGGTTTCCTACGGGATGATGCGCCCCTACTGCCTGTATTACTCGGTCTATGGCAGCGAAGGCACGTTCGAGCGCACGCGTGACCAGGGCGGCGCGCGCGATGAGACGGTCAACTACCTGTATCACAGCAAGATCTCCGGGGCGCGGCGGTTGGCTCCGGTAACGTTGCCGAACTGGAGCAATCCCAAAGTGGCGCGGCGCTACTCGCTGGGTCACGGCACGATGGAGATTGAGCAGGCCGCGGCGTTCTTGCAGGCGATCCAGCGGGATGAAGAACCGCCCATCGGCCCGCGCGAGGCGGGGCGGTCAATCGCCGCAGGCATCTGCGCCATGCAGTCGGCAACTCAGGGCGGCGGTCGCGTGACGATCCCGCAGTACGACTAGAGGGGAATCCCATGCTGCTACTTCATCATTCCACTGACCCCACGGCGCGCTACAGCCGCTATTTGGGCGAAATCCTGATTCTGGAAGGCTTCAACGGGTTTGCCGAGGCCGAATTGGCGCACGTGGATGCGGCGACGCTGGCCAGGCATGACCTGGTCGTGCTGCCGCGCTGTGCGCCTTCACCGGCCCAGCTTGAGTTGCTGATGGGCTATGTCCGCGGGGGTGGGCGGCTGCTGGCCTGTCTGCCGGACCCGCGGCTGATGGAAGCCTGCGGCGTCAAGCCGACCTGGTCGGCCATCGACCGCGGCTATCTGCATCTGGACCCGACGCAAGCGGCGGTGGCGGGGCTGGTGAGCGAGCCGTTTCAGGTCGTGGTCCCGGCGGTGGGGATGGCGACTGGCGGCGCGGCTGCGACGCTGGGCACGGTGCGTCCCGGTCCCCAGGCTGATGGGGAAGGTATCCCCGGCGTCGTGACGGCGCGGGCCGGCGCGGGCAAGGTGGCCCTGGTGGCCTACGACTTGCCCTATGCGGTGGCCCGCTTGCGCCAGGGCGACCCGGAGCACGCCGACCTCTGCTATTCGGGGCTGGATGGCATCATCCGCCCGTCCGAATTGTTTGTCGGCCAACTGGCGGTGGAGCAGATGGCGCTGCCCCAGGCCGACTTGCACGGCGCGCTGTTGGCGCGCTTGGTGGAGGAACTGGCGGGCCGTCCGCGCCTATGGTACTACCCGACGCCCGGTGAGCAGAGCGCGCTGATCATGACGAGCGACGACGACTGGTCTACGCTGGAGCAGTTCCAGGCGATCTTGGACGGGCTGGCGGCGCGCCAGGCGCACTGCACGTTCTACGTCGTGCCGGGGACGAATCTGACGCCCGCGCTCATCGATCGGTGGCGCGGCCAGGGGCATACCTTCTCGGTCCACCCGGCGTTGGCTAAGGATTATGTGCGCGGGGTCGTCCACGCGCCTGACGTGCAACGGAATACGGTTGCCCCCATGCTGCGCGAGAACGTGACCCGTCACGTGACGAAGTTCGGGGGACAGGTGCGGACCATCCGCCAACACGCCATCCGTTGGCATGGCTATGTGGAGACGGCGCGGGAGCTGGCCGGCCTGGGGGTGGCGATGGAAGCCAACTTCGTCAGCGTGCACCCATTCCCGGTGGGGTTCATGGCCGGGTCGGGGCGGCCGCTGCCCTTTGTGGACACGGACGGCAGTCTGATCCCGGTGTATCAGCAGCCGACCATGTGGACTGAAGAGGTGCTGATCCATCCGTCTTTCGTCTTTAGCTTCAAGTGGACGGTGGAGCATGCACTGCATGAGGTAGGAGCCAGCCTGCGGCGGGCGGTGGGCGACTTCTACACGCCGGTGACGATCAACTCGCACCCGGTCAGCTTTGCGACCTACTCCAGCCCGCTGGTGGAGGGGACCTGGGACCAGGCGCTCGACCTGGGGATGCGGGTGGTGTCGCCGGACGAGTGGTTGGACTGGACGCTGGCGCGGCGAAGCGTCACGCTCGACGTGGACGCGACGGGCGTCACGGCGCGCGCGTCCGGTCCGGTGGATGCGGTGACGATCCTCGCGCCGGGCGACACGGGCGACGGCGAGCGCGTGCGGCTGTGGGGGCGAGACTACCGGGCTGTCACCCTGCGCGGGTTGGCGGCTGGGGAGGCGCGACGGGTCGCTCTGCGGGCGCGATAGCCGGCGGCTTTGCAGGTGTGGTGGATGGATGGGGCAGCGCAGCGCCGTGCAAGCGACGTGCTGCCCCATCTTCTTTTAGACGCGTGAGTTGTGCTTGACGAAGTCGATGACTTCATCGATGTAGCAGAAGGCGAGGCCGGTTACGGTGTCGGCCGCGCCGTAGTAGATGGCGATGCGCCCGGTCGGCGCGTCCACCAGGGATGCGCACGGGAAGACCACATTGGGGACGTCGCCGACGCATTCATAGAGCATCTGCGGCGACATGAGGTACGGCTCGGTGCGATAGGCGACCTTCCACGGCTGGTCAAGGTCCAGGAGCGCGGCCCCAAAGCTGTAGACAAATCCGTTACAGGAGGTCAGCACGCCGTGGTAGAAGAGCAGCCACCCTTCGTCGGTTTCGATGGGGGTGGGGCCGGCCCCGACCTTGGTGGACTGCCAGCCGTCGGCAGGCTCCATGACGAAGCGATGCTTGCCCCAGAAGACCATGTCGGGGCTTTCGCTATAGAACATGTCGCCAAAGGGCGTATGGCCGCGATCGCTGGGGCGGCTCAACATGGCGAAGTTGCCGTTGATGCGTCGCGGAAAGAGCACGCCGTTGCGGTTGTAGGGCAGGAACGCGTTTTCCATCTGGTAGAACGCGGCAAAGTCGTTGGTGTAGCCGACACCGATGGTGGGACCGTGATAGCCGTTGCACCAGGTGATGTAGTAGCGGTCTTCGATCCAGCAGACGCGAGGGTCGTAACGATAGACCTCAGCGCCGATCTCGGCGTCGTCGCATTGGAAGCGGATGGTGTCGGCGTCGATGCGCCAGTGGATGCCGTCGTCGGAGAAGCCGCGATTGATGTTCATGTAGCGGCGGCGGTCGTCACAGCGGAAAACGCCCGCAAAGGCGTCGTTGTAGCGCACCACTGCGCTGTTAAAGATGCTGTTGGACCGGCTAGTGGCGTTGCGCGGGATGACCGGGTTGGCGGAATAACGCCACACGACATCGCTGGAACCCTGCGGGCGGTCTTCCCACGGCAAGGCGGCGACCTGGGTAGAACTGGAGCCGTCGTTCATTCTGTCCCTCGTTCGTAATGCGTATAGTGGATGGTCAAAGGGCGGCGACAAGCGATGCGGGGCTGCCGCCGGACAAAACAGCGGGGCGGCGATCTGTCTAGCCCGCGACGGATCGCCGCCCCGATTCGCTTACGCCGGATGGGTAAGCCCTATTCGCCGCGCCCTGGGAAGTCGATCACGACAGTGTCGTCGTCACTGGTCGCACCGGTTTCGCTGATGTCAACGGCAATCGGTTCCGTGCCGGGCGGTACGGTGATGATGAGCGTGGCCTCGACGGGCGGCTCCGGCAGCAGATAGGTCACCAACACCTCATAGCTGCCGGGACGTAACAGGAAGTCGGCGGTTGAACGGCGGCGTACGGTCTGCACCGCCGACAGGTCCGCGGGCGGCTCACAGCCGACGACGGTAGTCGTGTCGGCGTCGTCGACCGGCGCGGGGCCGGCGACCAGGGTGATCCCGATTTCGCGGCTGCGCGTCTGGTTGGTGAAGCCGACTTCGCGATAGGCGGCCAGGTCGCCGCAGAAGGCCGCATAGAGGCCGAGGTTCTCCACCGGCGCGGCGATTTCGCCAGCCACCACTTCGTTCCCCAAGGCGACCCATTCGTCGCCGGTCCAACTGCCCAGGAACATGGGGGTGTCGGCAAGTTCATCCGGAACGGGGAGGGTGAGCGTGGCGGGGACGGCCAACGACATACTCTGGTCGGTGACGGTCCAGCTTAGCTGCCAGTAGTAGCCGGCCGGGAACATGCCCATGAGCGCGCCGTCTGGTGCAGTTGCGCCGGCCTGGAGGGTGAAGTCGGTGTCCAGCGGCACGGCGTCGGCGGGGATGCTTAGCCATGCACCGGCGAGCGGGTCGGTCGCGGCATCGACCGCGACGTCGCCGCCGGCAACGCCCACCGTGGTCATGACGGCCGGGTAACTGGCGGACGGCTGCTCGGTGGGCACAGGCGTCGGCTCCTCAACCGCGCCTGGCGTCGGCTCTTCAGCAGGCGGTGCGGTGTCGGGAATCGGCGCGCCCGGGGCAGCGCCGTCGGGTTCGACCGTGGCGGTTGGCGTCGGTGTGGCGGCCGCCTGCGCGCTGACGACCAGCGTGTAGGGCTCCAGGCTGCGCGCATCGTTGCTGCTGTCGCCAACCAGCAGGTAGTACTCGCCGGCCTCGGAGACCGTGTACATGCCGTCTGTGTCGCCGCCGACGGCAAGCGGTCGCAGCCAGTCGGCGACGGCGTTGCCATCCCCGTAGTACAGGCGCGCCACGATGTCGAGTTCCGGCGCGACGTCGGTGATGTGGACATAGAGGTCGCCCGGCGCGTCCATCGTCACGGCATACCAGTCCCCGTCACCCAACGGGAAGATGGCTCCGGTTATCTCGGTTTCTAACGAGATGGGCGTGGACGTGGCGATGTCCTGATTCGGTTCGTAGTCGTCGGGCGCGGCGGTGAAGGTCGTGATCAGCGAGTAGGGCGACACACTGCTGGCGTCGTCATTGCGGTCGTGGATTTCGAGCACATGGCGGCCAGCTTCGCCCAGGTCCACGTTGGCGGCGGTGTCTTGCCCTACGCCGGCGGGGACGATCCAGTTCGTTAACACATCACGATTGCCCGTCCAGACGCGGAACTCCAGGTCCATGATGGACGGGACGTCGGTCAATGTGACCGACAGTACGCCTGCGCCGTCGACGAAGACTTCGTACCAGTCCGCATCGCGGCGCGGGAAGATGGTTGCCTGGAAGTCGTATGCGCCGCCCGTGCCCAGCGGATAGGCCTGACCGAACGAGTAGTTGGGTTCAGCCGCGTCGCCGGTGGGGCTTAACTCCAGCAGCAGCGTGTACGGGGCGACGCTGCGGGCGTCGTCGTCGGCATCTTCCAACTCCACGAAATACGTTCCGGCCTCGCCCACTTCGAGCGCGCCGGGGGTCGATTCACCCGGGGCCGGGGCGCGGAACCAGTCCGTGACAGTCTCGCGGTTGGCGTTCCAGAGACGGAAGGCAATGTCCAGTTCAGGCGGTACGGTGGCGACGGTTACGCTCAACAAGCCCTGCTCGGCGACCTCGACGCGATACCAGTCGGAGTCATAGCGCGGCAGGATGGTCGCGGTGACGATGTCGCCGATCGTCACGGGAGTAGCGCCGCCGAAGTAGTCGTTTGGCTCGGACGTGTCGGGTGACGGCGTGAACTCCGCCAAGAGGGTGTAGGGCGCGGCGCTGCGGGCGTTGTCACCCTGGTCGCGCACCTCGATGTAGTAGCGGCCCGCGGACGGCAAGTCGACCGCGCCGTAGTTGTCGGCGCCCGTGGTTAGCGGGATGAACCAGTCGCGCATGACGTCGATATTGGGGTTGAAGATGCGGAACATGACGTCAAGGGTCGGCGGTACCTGAGAGGCGATGATTACGAGTTCGCCCTGAGTGTCCACATCCACATAGAACCAGTCGGAATCACGAATGGGCAGAATCGTGGCCTGGGCTTCCTCGCCGAGGACAAGCGGCGCGGCCTGCGCCGGACGGCTGTTCGGCTCGGGGTCGCCGGCGGGGGTAAAGGTGGTCTGGAGGGTGTACGGCTGGGTGGATTCGCCGTCGCTGCCGCTATCTTGTACCTCGATGTAGTAGACGCCCGGACCCGGCAGGTCGATGATACCTTGCGTGTCGCGACCTTTGGCAAAGGGCGCGAAGTAGTCGCTGATCACGTCGCGCTCGGCGTTGAAGATCCGGAATACGATATCGAGCGTCGCCGAGACATCGGTCACGCGCAATTGAAGCTCGCCGTGACTCTCGGTGGTGAAGCGATACCAGTCCACGTCGCCGCGCGGGCGGACGGTGTCCTGAACGGGCGTCGCAAGGTCGATGGGCGCGGCTTTACCAAAGGAATTGTTGGGTTCGAACGGCGGCGGGGCGTCCTGCGGCAACGGCGCGGCGACGCCCGTGGCGGGCACGGTCATCAGGGTGACGAGGAGCCAACCTAGTACGAGCAACGGCGTCAGAAGTCGGCGAATAGTCATCGGCTGCAAGCTCCTTTCGATGCGGGGCGCGCGAGGGCCGGAGCGTGCGGCATTCACCTTCAGCAGGCTCTTGCGCGTAGCAAGCGAGCTGGCAGGCGTCTGCAACACGTGGAGAAGCCGGGACGAACGTACTGATCACCAGATAACACCTGCGCGCTGGGAGGAACGGAAACGCGTGCGAAGCACGTCTACGCACATTATCGCGCCAGGAGTGCCGGGGATCAACGGGGGATATAGAGCGTTTTACTGGCGAGCCTGCAAGGATCAGGCCGGGGTATCGTCCCGTGCGGTGGGGCCTGTCGGGATGCGCGGGCGTAGCCATTGGGCGAGCAGCACCGCCGCGGCCATGATGACGAGGAGCATGGCCGCAAAGAGCAACCGATAGGCGTCGGAACCGGAACTGCCGATGGGGTCGAAGGGGTGGCGGAAGATGCTGGCCCCTTTGACGAGCGTCCATGCCACGATGCCGACCGCGACGTTGATCAGCGCCGAGAAGACGGCGCTGCCGACCCAAGCTGCGACCAGCCAACAGGCGAGGGCGAAGACCAGGACATAGGCGCTGGCGCGCACACGGGGTTCATCCCACGCGATCCACTGGCCCCAGGCCAGATAGGTGGACCACATGCTGGAGAGGGAGTAGAGGACCCAGACGATCAGCGCGCAGTGCTGCCAAGCGGTCATCCAGGCGGCCGCGGCCGGGCGCCGCCACACCAGGTAGACCGCGGCGCTGATGGCGGCAAAGGCAAACGCGACCAGGCCGACTTGCACGAGCGCGCCATGCACGAAGATGACGCGGATCACGCTGCCCAGCGTGCGCTCGGGCGGGATAAGGAACGCAATAAGGGCGGCGAGGGCGGCGAGCGCAGCCACCAGCCACAGGTTGATTGGGCGTGAATGCCACCAGCGCATAGGTGTCTCTCTATAGGTGGGCAGGCCTGACCCGCGTGAGTCACAATGCCGCCTAGTGTATGCCAGAGTCGAGGGATCGCCCAAGGACGGCTGCGGCGTTCCGCGTTTGCCCGACTTCTGGTAGAGTGGGGCGTGGGAATCTGGAGGAACCTTTGCCGTAACCGCCCGATGTCAACGCGAAAGGTGATGGAATGAACGTACCACCGTCCGAGTTCATCCGCGTGCAAGCGGCGGAACTCCATGCTTTTGTGCTGCGCGCCGGTCTGACCGTGGGGATGGAAGAAACGCGCGCGACGTTGCTGGCCGACCTGTTGGTGGCGAACGATCTGCGCGGGGTGTTTAGTCACGGGACCACGCAGATGGCGACCTATGCGCGGTTGATGCGCGAGGGCGTCCTGAATCCGCGTCCGGATGTGCGTGTCGCGCAGGAGACGCCGACCAGTCTACTCCTGGACGGCGACGGCGGGCTGGGCTATTTCCCGGCGTATGACGGGACGCGGCTGGTGATCGAGAAGGCCAAACAGCAAGGCATCGCAGTCAGCCTGACACGCAATCACGGGCATTTCGGCGCGGCCGGCATCTACAGCCGGATGGCGGAAGGGCACGATCTGCTGTGCTTTGTGACATCGGGGCATCAACTCCACCTCCAGCCGGGCCAGGCGATCTATGACGCGGCAGGTGGGTCGCCCATGTCGTTTCTGTCGCCCGCCGATGAGGAAGAACCGTTGCTGCTGGACTTTGGCGCAATGCACGATCTGTACCCGACTTCGCCCTATCGCGACGCCATTGCGCGACTCGCACCGGGCAGCGTGTTCCGCGCCATCGGCACGGGCGCGATCTGCCAGTCGTGGGGCGGGTTTCTGGCGGGCGTTCCGCTGGACCCGGCGCGCGCCCAGCGCACTTGGTCAGGCGCAAATCAGGGGTCGCTGGTGGTCGCATTCCGCATTGACCTGTTCATCCCACCCGCACAGTTCAAGAGCGAGATGGACGCCTACGTGCGCGCGGTGCACGAACTGACGCCGCTGGATGGCTTTGACCGCAGCCTGTTGCCCGGCGGCATCGAGGCGCTGCGCGCGGCCGAGTTTGGCAAGACAGGCGTGCCGGTCGGCCCCCAGCACCGGCAGCGGCTGGAGGAGATCGCCGGCGAACTCGACATCCCGACGCCGTGGTAGGGCGCGCCTAGTCGGGCGCAGGTGGATAGCCGGGGCTGGCGATGACAGCTTGCGCCTGCGCCAGATGGTTTTCCTGGTGCGCCACCAGGGCCTGAAACCATGCGCCCAGGCTGATGCGCAGCCGGGGCCAGACGAGCGAAGAGATCTTGATGCGGGCGAGATCCAGCCCATTGGCCTCGTCGGTGAGACGCATCAGGCGGAATTGCAGGTTGGCAAACCGGGTAAGGGCCTCGCCCAGGGGAGAAGCCTCCGGGCCAGGACGGAAGGGCGCAGGCGCTTGCTGGCGGATGGGCGCGTTGGGACCGAAGCTCCAGATGACGCCGCGCTCGATGAGGGTGTAGCGGAACGGGCCAGGACGCAGGATGGCGTTGGCGTGGCCTTGGCGGATGGCATCCAGCAAGGGCGGCAGCATCATGGCATGGACCGTGTTGAGGTGGTCCATGACTTGGCCGACCGACCAGGCATCGGGCGCGGGCGTCCACTGCCATTGCGCTGGGGTCAGGCCGCGCGCCAGCTTGGAGAAGCCGTTGGTCAGCCGCTCGAACTCGTCGCGGCGATCTTGCAACTCGGGGTTGGGCTGGGCAGTGGGGGAAGGCTCGTGCAGCACGGGCGTAGCT